>JAGQRC010000027.1 GCA_020425835.1 Planctomycetota bacterium
TCGAGGTCGGAAAGGTGGGGGTGACTCCGGTCGAACGGTGGGAGATCGAGCAAGCTCTCCGCGAGACGGAGACCGACGTGCTCTCCAAGGTCCGCTCCGTGGCCGAGCTCGCCCGCATTCGCGAACGAGCCACGGCGACGGGTCGCACCGCAGTCTTCGCCAACGGTTGCTTCGACATTCTCCACGTCGGTCACGTGGTGTTGCTCCAGAAGGCGCGCAGCTTCGGCGACATGCTGATCGTCGGGCTGAACTCGGATGCGTCGATCCGCCGACTGAAGGGGCCGGAGCGACCGATTCTCCGCGGCGAGGAGCGGGCGCTGATGCTGAGCGCCCTGTCCTGGGTCGACCACATCGTCTTCTTCGACGACGACACGCCGATCGATCTGATCGAGCGGTTGCTCCCCGACGTCTTGGTGAAGGGCGCCGACTACGCGAACAAGGCGGTCGTCGGCCGCGAGATCGTGGAGGGTCGCGGGGGCCGGGTCGAGCTCGTTCCGCTGCGACCGGAGATCTCGACGAGCAGCATCGTCGATCGGATCCGACAGGCGGAAGAAGGCGGTGAGCTCCCGTCTCGGTAACTGAAGATCGCGGCCGGTGCCGAGAGACGACGGACGGTCGATCCGGACGCCATCGAGTCGGAGACCCCGCTGGCTGAGTCTCGAGGAGCCGGTCGGCTCCTGCTCCGGGCCGGGAGGTCTTGCCAGGTGACCGGCCACCCCTACACTGTCGGATTCCGTCCGTCTCGAGGATGGGGTCATCACTCGAGCCCGTTTCGACCTCTCCGGGGAGAGGTCGTCGACGGCGAGATCGCTCGCCGTTCACGACCGAGGAGCCGGGGCGGGAGCGCCCTCAGCGGCCAGCAGCGGATCACGCAGCACGCAGCGGAAAGACAGGGAGTCGGGATGTCCGAGAGCGGTTCATCTCTCTCCAGCGTCGATCAGGTCTTCGCGAGGATCGCCCTCAAGAACAACCTGGTCACGCAGGAGCAGGTCAAGGAATGCATGGCCCTGGTGGCGCAGGGCAAGGGGGATCTCGGGGCCGTCCTCCAGAGCAAGGGTTACCTCAGCGAGAACCACGTGACGGCGATTCGTCGCAAGGCAGACTCCGTCGGTTCTGGGGGCGGAGGAAGTGCGTCGGGCGCGGCGCCAGCTGCCGGCAAGCGGGGAGCGCCGGCTGCCCCGGAGGGATCGATCGACTACCGAGACGTCGAGAAGACCGACTTCTCGAGCCTTCACGGGCAGCCCCTCGGCGTCTACCTCGCGAAGGCCCGTGAGCTCGGTGCCTCCGATTTCCACTACCAGGTCGACGTGCCACCGCTGATGCGGATCCACGGGCATCTCGTGCAGATGAAGCACCCGGTGTTGACCGCGGAGGACACCGCGCGCGGAATTCGCGGCCTCGTCGATGAGGAGGAGTGGAAGCTCATCGAGTCGCGCAACGACTACAACCTGACCTACGAGCGTGAAGAGCACGGGCGCTACCGGACCAACATCCTGCGTCAGCGCAAGGGCCTCGACGTCATCTTCCGGATCATTCCGGACCACATCCCGACGCTCGAGGAACTCCACCTCCCTCCGGTCTTGTCCGAGTTCACCAAGTACCGACAGGGACTCCTCCTGATCACCGGGCCGGGAGGCTGCGGCAAGTCGTCGACGATGGCCGCACTGACGGAGCTGGTGAACCAGCAACGATACGATCACATCGTCACGGTCGAGGAGCCGATCGAGTATCTGTTCGAGTCGAAGAACTGCAACGTCAACCAACGGCACGTTCGCGTGCACACCGAGAGCTTCGCCTCCGCGTTGCGTTCCGCCATGCGGGCCGACCCGGACGTCATCATCGTCGGGGAGATGCGTGACCTCGAGACGATCTCGATGGCGGTGACCGCGGCCGAGACCGGGCACCTGGTCATGGGGACGCTGCACACCACGAACGCCATTCGCTCGGTCGACCGGATCATCGACGTGTTCCCACCGAAAGAGCAGGATCAGATTCGGGCCATGGTGTCCGAGTCGCTCCGCGGCGTGATCTCCCAGCAGCTCGTTCCGCGGGCGGACGGCCTCGGACGAGAGCCGGCGCTGGAGGTGATGTTCGCGACCTCCGCGGTCGCCAACATGATCCGGGAGCGCAAGACGTTCCAGCTGCTCTCCGTGCTCCAGACCGGCCGCAACCGCGGCATGTGCACCATGGACGACTCCATCCAAGAGCTGCTCAACAAGGGTGTCATCACCCGCGAGCAGGCGATCTTCCGCGCCGAGGACCCGGCGCGGTTCCGGAATTGAGGTTCGACATGAGCGAAGCGAAGATCGACCAGTACTTGAAGATGATCAAGGACTCGGGCGGGTCCGACCTGCACATGTCGGCCGGGATGCCGCCGAAGATCCGCGTGCACGGCAAGCTCCGCCCGCTGAACCAGCCGCCGATGACGAACGCGCAGGTCGAGGACATCCTGCTCGAGGTGCTCGACGAGCGTCGTCGTGCGACCTTCCTGGAGCGCAACGACCTCGACTGGGCCTACGCGATGCCGGGTCTCGCACGGTTCCGAGCCAACTACTTCCGACAGCAGCACGGGATGGCCGGCGTGTTCCGGATCATCCCGGAGGAGATCCTCAAGGTGGAGGACCTCGGCGTGCCGAAGCAGATCGAGCGGTTCTGCGAGATGCGCAACGGTCTCGTTCTGGTCACCGGGCCGACGGGGAGCGGGAAGTCGACGACACTCGCGGCGCTGATCGACTACATCAACCGGAAGTACTCCAAGCACATCCTCACGATCGAGGAACCCATCGAGTTCGTCCACCGCAACAAGAGCTGTGTCATCACCCAGCGCGAGGTGGGGATCGACACCGACACGTTCGCGGAGGCACTGCGCAACGCTCCACGACAGGACCCGGACGTCATCCTGGTCGGTGAGCTCCGGGACCTGGAGACGATCGGACTCGCCATCACCGCGGCAGAGATGGGAAACCTCGTCTTCGCCACGCTCCACACCAACAGCGCGTCGAAGACGATCGACCGCATCATCGACGTGTTTCCCGAGGACCAACAGAACCAGATTCGCACGATGCTGTCGGTGTCGCTCAAGGGAATCGTCGCCCAGCTCCTGATGCCCAAGAAGGATGGGAAAGGACGCGTGCCGGTCAACGAGGTGCTGTTCCCGACCTCCGGCCTTGCGAACATCATTCGCGAGGGAGCCGTGAACAAGATCGTCTCGACGATCGAGTCCGGTCGCGGCGACGGGATGCAGCTGATGGACGACTCGATCATGGAGCGACTCAAGGCCGGGTTGGTCAGTCCGGAGCAGGCGCTCCTCTTCGCGCACGACAAGAACCGCTTCCAACGTCTCGCTTCGTGATCGATCTCGATCGCGTCGAGCACCTCTGGGTGCGACTTCCGACCTGGGTGGGGGACGCCGTCATGGCGACCCCCGCGCTCCGGGCACTCCGCCGCCGGTTCCCGGGGGCCCGGATCGACCTGCACGGGCGCGCTCACCTGGAGCCGCTTCTCGGGGGGGCACGGCTCTTCGACCGATTCCATGCGTTGGCGCCGGGCAGCAATCCCGTCGAGGTCGCTCGTCGGAGTGGCGCGGACACCGCGATCGTGTTGCCGCACTCGTTCCGCGCGGCGTTCGAGGTGTTCCGAGCGGGGATTCCTCGGCGGCTCGGCTACGCGCGCGAAGGACGTCGTCGGCTTCTGACTCACAGCTTGGAGCCACACCGTCGGCCAGGTCGTCCCTCTCTCGGCTCTGCGTGGCGGTCCGCCAGGATCGGCTTCGCCGATCGCCTATCGAAGGGGTGGATCGAGCGTGCCGCCGAACAGGAACCGGCGCTCCTGCGGGAACGGCGCGAGAGGGAATCGATCGTCCCTGTTCCGATGATCGAGCAGTACCTCGAACTCGTCGGCGTGCTGGGCGCGCACGGCGACGGTCTCGGTCCGACCCTCGGTGTCCCCGATGATGTCGCTGCCGGAGCGGACGAGGATCTCCGGGAGCTCGGACTCGGTCCGGACGCTCGGTTCGTCGCCGCGAATCCGGGCGCCTCGTTCGGGGAGTCCAAGGTCTACCCCGCCGAGCTCCTGGCGACCGCTCTCGACCGACTCCACGCGAGCACCGGGGTTCCGACCCTCGTCTTGTGTGGTCCGGGTGAGGAGGCGCTCGCCGACGATGTCGCGCGCCGGATGGTGACACCGGCGATCAGCGGTTCGAGGCGGATGCTGAGACTCGATCGTCTGAAGCGTGCGATCGGTCGTGCCGAGCTGTTGGTCACGACGGACACCGGGCCATGGCACATCGCCAACGCCCTGGCGATTCCGTCGGTCGTGTTGATGGGGCCGACCGATCCACGCTACACCGCGTCCCATCTGGACCGGAGCCGAGTGCTACGGGTCGACGTTCCGTGCGGACCGTGCCACCTCAAGCGTTGTCCGCTCGACCATCGGTGCATGCGCGGCATCGCGCCCGAACAGGTCGTCGACGCGGCGCGCGAGTTGGTCGACTCCGTACTCTGAAGGGCCACCCGTCATGCGGGAAGCGCGACCGCCAGTTGGTCGACGACCGACCTCATGACCTGGCTCAGCGCGGAATCGGGGTCCGACACGACCACCGGCTCTCCTCGATCCCCGGCGATGGCGTAGGCCGGGACCAACGGCACCGATCCGAGGAACGGTACCCCGTAGCGTCGGGCCGCCGCTTCGCCACCACCACCGGCGAAGATCTCGGTGGTCCGATGACAGTGGGGGCACTCGAAAATGCTCATGTTCTCGACGACCCCGAGGATCGGCACCTCGGTTCGTCGGAACATCTGGATCCCCCTCTGGACATCGAGCAGGGCGACGTCCTGTGGCGTCGTCACAATGATCCCGCCCGACAGCGCAATACTCTGGACGAGGGTCAGTTGCGCATCGCCCGTACCGGGGGGGAGGTCGATCACGAGGTAGTCGAGTTCACCCCACTGGACCTGGTTGAGGAACTGTCGGAGGAGTCCGGTGACCATCGGACCCCGCCAGATGACCGGACTGTCGTCGTCGAGCATGAAGCCGATCGACATGGTCTGAATGCCGTGCCGCTCGATGGGGAGGAGTTGTTCGTCCTCCGTCACCTCGGGTCGCAGCGCCTCGAGGCCGAGCATCTTCGGAATCGAGGGACCGTAAACGTCGGCGTCGAGGAGCCCGACGCGATTCCCGCGTCGCGCGATCTCAGCGGCGAGGTTGACGGATACGGTCGACTTACCGACTCCGCCCTTTCCGCTGGCGACGGCGATCAGGTGCTTCACGCCGGGGACGCCCGGAGGACCGGAGATCGAGGCAACTGGCGGTTGTTGTGGAGCTCCGGGGGGTGTCGACGCCCCCCCGGCTGGGGATGACTTCTCGAGCACCTGTGCCGACTCGACGCCCGGGATCGTCGCCAGTCGGGCCTCGAGCTCCTTACGGAGGGCCTCGCGCTCCGGACCCAGCTGAGCCGGGAGCGAGAGGATCACGGAGACCACTCCGGAGCGCGCGATCACGCGGTGGACGCAGCCCAGGGAGGCGAGGTTCGCGCTACTGCCCGGGAGCCGAGTCTCACCGAGGATCCGTTGGACGTCGGCTTGGACGCGATCGGCGTCGAAGGACATGGGGGCTCTTCTCTGTGGAGGAGTGCGTCGACAATCGGGTCCGGTCGGCGTTCGGGTCGCTCTCACCGGATGACCGGGGGCGAGATCATAGCGAACTCTCCGAGATCGCTGTCGCGAAACCGACCCGGCGTTCCCCGACGAGTGCTCACGCGGGGGGGGCTGGCGACCGGGCGATCACACGAGCGGTGACCGCCAGCGCGATGGCTCCCACGGTCGCCACACCGATCACGACCATCAGCACCCGATTGAAAGTCTGGCTCTGCTCCCGCTTCTCGACCGCTCTCTGGACCACGGAGCGAAGCGGCTGCGCGACTCGTCTTCGTCGGACATCCAGCTCGCTCCATATCGAGAGGAAGGCGTCAGAGTCCTCACGAAGGTACGCCGCGAAGAGACGGTGGAGGTCGAGGTCGGGATCCCGGGTCCCATCGCTGGCCCAGAGTTCGAGGGCATGGGTGAGTGACGGGAGGTCGCGGTCGACCCAGGCGATCTCTGCGCGTCGCCGCCCGATCTCGGCAGGCGGGATCTCCGGTCGGTCGTCGAGCGGCTCCAACCGTGCTCGCGCTTCGTCGATTCGGCTGCGAGCGAGAGCGACATCGACTGGCAGGAGAAGCGCCGCACCGAGCCGGGGGTAACGGTTCGCCGCTGCCACTGCGATCCGCTCGGCCGAGTCCCAGCGCTCGAGTGCCAGGTCGACGCGAACGCGGAGCTCGTACGTTTCGGGATCCGAACGAGATGCGAATGCTGCCGAGGCGAGGGCCGCTTCGGCTGCCGCGACATTGCCGCGACTGAGTTCGAGTCGGGCGCGACCCCGGCCGACCCAGGCTGCGTCGGGGTCGCCCTCCTCATCGCGTCGGAGTCGTGCCTCCGCCTCGTCCCACCGTTCTCGGGCGAGATCGACGCGAACCTCGATCCGCTCGAACCAGCACGGGGTCCGAGCGATCTCGTCGGGTTCCCACGAGGCGAGCTCGTCCTCCGCTCGATCCAGGTCTCCGCCCCGCAGCTGGTGCTCGATGGCCACCGCTCGGACGACGAGATTGGTCGGTTCTATCGCGAACGCCTGATCCAGAAGGCTCGACGATCGCGGTGGATCGAAGTCGACCCAGCTCGCGGCCGCCACGGCCGTGTTCGCCTCTGTGCGGACGAGTGCCGCCGCGATCCCCTCGCCCGAGAGCTCCCAGAGTCGGGCTCGCAATCGCAGTCCGTCGAGATCGTCGGGGAACCTCGTCCTCCACTCGTCGAGCGCGGCGAGCCCTCCCGGCACATCGTTGTCGGCCAACGCCTTCTCGACCCGTCGCCAGGTGGCCCCTGGCCCGGGCGAGCCGAGGGCTTCGGTGGGGGATGTTACTGCCGCCAGTGCGAGGAACGCGGCGAAGTGAAACGCGACGAGGTGCTTAGAGAGGAAGGGGAAGCACCAAAAGCCACCGGAACCGGCGTGTACACGAATTGGCGTCGCGCTAGAATTGTCGGCGTGGGATGAACAAACGGGTCGGGTCGGAAGGCCGGCGGTTGTTCGTTCAGAGGGGGAACGCGTGCGCGAGGGGGCCGACTGCTCCCGAGCCGCAGAAGGGGTCGGTCTCGGGATCGTCCCGCGCAATGCCAGTCGACGGGGATCGGATCCATGTCCCAAATCAAGTCGTGTACCGGCGATGAGGTGCTGACACTGATTCGCGAGAATCGGGGCCTCCTCCTGGTTCACTTCTACTCGCCGCTGCACTCGTCCTCCGACTTCCTGAGCCGTGGCCTGAACTTGGTCGCACCGCACTTCCTCGGTCGCGTCCAGTTCGCCGAGGTCCAACCCCTTCAAGATCTCGAAATAGCACAGGGGTTTGCGATCGACCAGCTTCCCACCCTGATCCTGTTCGTTCACGACCGGGAGGTCGAGCGGATCGAGCATGTCATGCTGCCAGAGGAACTCTCGGAGTTCCTGGAAACCGCGGCAGCATTTTATGCGAGCGCAGGGGGGGACGAAGGGGTATACTGATCGTCGAAGTGGACGGAAGGGCGGTTCGAGCTTTCGGACCGAAACAAGACACACACACACCTTCCCCATTCTGTCCCACCTCAGAGCCCATGGGGCGTTCCAAGTATCCTCTGCTTGGGACGCCCCGTTTTTTTTCCCGCTCGCCGCTCTGGGACCCTCCGGTGGTTTCTAGCTTCGACGATCGCCGCTGGGTCGTGCGACTGCGTTGGTCGCATGCCTTGGGGGCGCTGGCGTGTTGAGGGATGGGAGCGTGCTCCGCCGCTGGGCCAGCGGGTGGGGGCGTTGGGCTCGCGATTCTTCCTCGCGTTTTCCAGCTTGGCTTCGATACCGGCCGACGGTCTTGCGACTTCGTTGTTTGAGGAGCGTTTGGCCGCTCGAGGCCCATTCCATCACGGTTGGTGTCGTGCGAGGTAGCTCTGGAGCATGGCGAACTGGGTGGGGAAGTCGTGGGTCGAGACGGAATACGGTGTCTTGAAGAACGAGGCGAGGTGGGTCTGAGGTCCTCTCTCGCCCCGGGAGTGGGCGAAGGCGAGGAGACGCACCATGTCGAGGACGAGGGGGGCGGCCAGGATGGAATCGCAACCCTGCCAGGTGAACTGCATCGCCATCTTCACGCCGAGGAACCCCTCGAAGTGAATGAAGTCCCACGCGGTCTTCCAGTCGTCGAGGCTGGGGGCGTAGTCGATCGCCACGCGGCTTCGCAGGGGAGCGCCGAGTTCGGAGTGGAGCAGGTTGTCCTTCGAGGCGACCTTCGCTTCCTTGTTCTCCGCGTGGTCGAGCACCAAGCCGTCACGGTCGCCGAGCAGGTTGTAGCCGTACCAAGTGTGCACTCGGAGTTGACGGTGCTTGAACATCGGCGCGAGCACGGACTTCAGCAGAGTCTCGCCCGTCTTGCCGTCGGACCCCATGAACGGGAGACCGGCGTCGGTGAAAAGCTCGGCGATGCCCGGAGTCAAGGCGCCCGGTGAGGGGGTGAAGTTGAGGTAGGAGCAACCGCTCTCTGCGGCGGCGACGGCGTACAACGTGCTGGCGCGGAGGGATTCCCGAGCGTCCGCCGCGATGAGGCTTCGGACGCCTTCTGCGGTGTCGAGGCGTGAACCCTTCGCAATCGGAGGTTCGGTCGAGGCGAGGTTGACGAAGACCACTCTCGCAGCCCCGGTGTTGCGGCGGAACTCCTCGAGGTCGGTGCGAATCCGCTCCACGGTCTCCTGCGCCGATGCCGATGAGCCCCGGGATTCGTCATCAGCCAAGGACTCGATGGCGGAGCCGCTCTCGTAGAGCGCCCCTGGACGACAGTGCGCCGAGAACCGACGCAGCCCGGGCTCTATCGCGTCGAGGTCTTCGGCTCGGAGGGTGTGCGCGGTCCGACGAAGTTCCTTCGCCTGAGCGACCAAATCGCCGCTCCGTATGTCGTGTCCCCCGAAGACCAGGTCGTCGAGGGCGGGGAGTGGGAGGCCCGCTGCGAGAGGGCTCTCGGTCACCATCCCGACCGGCGCGATTCGTCCTGCGCATGCCGAGAGGACACCGCACATCGCCGTGGTGGCAACGCCCCCTTTGACTCCGACGATCCACACTCCGACCGGCGAGCTCATGGGACTACCTCGTCAAGGAGCATCGTCGTCCAGCCGGAGAACCTCATTGGTCGACGTCCTCGAGTCCTGACGCCTCGAACGCGGGGCCGGCTCGCGATCCCTCGGAGCAGGTCGGGAATTCGCAATGGGTCGGGGAAACCGGCAGGCGGGTCGGGTGAGAACGTCAGTGGAACCCGAGCGACAGGTGGCGGGCCCGCTTCCGAGCTTCCTTCATCGCTTTCTTCCGCGCCTTCTTGCGGACGAGCTTCTCCTGCTCGCGTGCCTTCCGCCGCCGCGCTTCCGAGGGCTTCTCGTAGAAGTTGCGCTTCTTGATTTCCTTCAGCAGACCTTCTTTGGCCACCGTACGCTTGAAGCGCTGGACCAGTTTCTCGGCGGTTTCCCCACTCCGGAGTGTGACGCGGATCAAGGCTCGCGACTTCCCTTCGAAAACCAGAGGTCGATCGGCCTTCCGGCCAGGTCGAATGCTACCGACTGTCGTGGCGACGCTGCGCGCGCGAGCTGCCCCGGTGCGGCGGAATCGTGTGCAACTTGCTCGGCTCAGCGCCTCATCGGGCGAGATCTCGCGCCGAGCGAAGCCGAAAAGTGTAGTCGCTCGGAATCTGCAACACAAGACGGACTTCCGGCACGATCCCTTGGCTCGGTTCCGCTTCCTCCCTATAAGGTCCCACTCCGCCTGCCGCCCCACCAAGCCGTTCGAGAGGGTCCCGTTGATCGGTCGCCTGCTTCGCGCGCTTCGCTCCAGGTCGAGTCTCGCCTGCTGCGGGGGAGGCGTGGTCCTCGTGGCGGCACACCCGCCGATCGGGTGGTGGCCCCTCGCCTTCGTCGGCCTCGTCCCGTTACTCGTCGTCGCCCGACGCGTGGGTTGGAAGCGCGCGATCGGGTTCGGCTACCTGTACGGACTCGTCGTCGAGTTGGGCGGAACGTACTGGATCGGTCCGACCGTCGGCGATTTCTACCGTGTCTACACGACCCATGGCCAAGCGTCGGACTGGCAGGTCCTCGGTGTCGGTGGCGGGCTGTTTCTTCTCTGGTGGCTGACGAACGCGTTGCACTGGGCGCTCTGGGGACTAGCGTTCGGGCTCACGAGTCGACGGGCAGTCTCGACCGGGTTGTGGCTGGTGACGGTGCCTCTGGCAGTGGAGGGGTTCTTTCCGCGCGTGTTTCCGTGGACGACCGGCAGTGCGCTGTCGGGCTGTCTGCCGCTCGCGCAGCCCGCGGCCTGGTTCGGCGTCCCGGCTCTGACTGCGGGAGTCGTCGTGGTGGCCGTGGTCCTCACCTTCGCGTGGGAGTCCCGAACAAACTCGTGGCGTAGCTTCGCGGTCCTCGTGTCCAGTGCGGTGGCTTTCGTCGTGCTGTGGGGTGGGGTCGGCGCCTACCGCATGTCGCATCTCCCGACGGGACCGACGGTACGGATTGGCTACGTCCAGCCGAACATCCCCCTGGAGACGAAGAGCGGGTTGACTCCGCCACGCGAGCCGGTGTTGATCCAGCTCCTCCGAGCGACGTCGAGGCTGCGACGGCAATCCGACTGTGATCTCGTCGTCTGGCCCGAGGGGCTCGTGGAGGAGCATGTCTCCGGTGCGATGGACCGACCCGAGGTGCGCGATCTGTTCGGTCAGCTCGGCGTCGGAGTCGTGGTGGGTGCAGGGGCCGCCGGTGCTGAACTTGGCGTGTGGTTCAATCGTGCCTACTTCGTGCCCATGAGTCGGGGCGCCCCGCTCGCCTGGTACGACAAGCGCTTCCTTCTCGCTTTCGGCGAGCGTCTTCCCATGGCGGATCTGCTCCATCGGCTCGGGCTCGACTTCGTCGGCTCGCTCCACGCCGGGTCTGGCATGAAGGTGTTCCCTCTCGGTCGTGACGATGTGACCTTTGGCATCTCGATCTGCTACGAGGGCATCCTCGCCGCGACCGGGGACGACTTGCTCGCCGCGGGCGCACAACTCCACGTGAACATCACGGAGGACCTGTGGTACGGGCAATCGAGCGCTCCGTACCAGCACCTGTCACTCGTGAGGTTGCGGGCGATCGAGTCCGGGATTCCGGTGGTTCGGGTCGCCAACGGGGGGATCTCCGCAGCGATCACACGATCGGGCGCGATCCCGGAATCCGTTCCACTCGGCGTTGCAGGCTCGGGGGTCTTCGAGCTCGATGTGGCCCCCCGTGACCTCCACCGTCCCGCGACCCGAGTGTTCGGAGACGTCGCCAAGTGGCTCTGGTTGCCGGTTCTGATCGGGGCGTTCGTCCGTCGCCGCCAGTCGACACTCGCCCGTTGAGAAACTCATTCCGGCCGAGAGCCCGAGCTTCCGGCGCCCAGCACGCCAGGCGAAACTCGACGTGTCCACCAGTACGCCTGCGTTTCGCCGGGTGCGCTGTCCGCCGGTTCTCCGGGTCCGCCCCCTCAATGAGCTCGATTGGTCGCCGAGATGGGGCAGATCCTGCCTTCCCAACGGGCCTTGCCGACGGTCACTTGATTCGAACGACCCGTCCTAAGGGCAAGCTCGAGAACGACCCACTTGCCGAAAGTCCCTCGAGGGAGTGAGCGGCACGAGAGTTGATCACGTCCGGTTGGACCGCGCCTCGGTCCACCTGAATCGTGGCACCTCCTTACGAACAGCCCCCGAGAGATTGCCTCTCGGGGGCTTTGCTCTTGGTGCCGGGCCGGTCGATCGACCTCGATCGGATCGCGATTGGTACGTCGACTGCGCCCCTGCCAAGTCTGTGCCGTTCGCGTTGACAGCGGACTGCCCCGCCCCTATACTCTCGCCTCACTGTTAGTCTTTGAAAGATAAACGGTTACGTGTGTGGTTCGGGCTCGGTTCCGGGTTGGAGTGGGCTGTGCCTCGGCGCAGCCGAGCAGGATGCCGACCGCCCCGGAGCCCCTGCCTCGGTCCCCGAAGGCTGCTCGTTGTCGAGGGCCGGCGTCTCGTCGGCGAACGTCGGAGTCAGCGCACTAGAGCTCGAGAAGACAGTCGACCATGAACATGCGCATGAACATCGGTCTGCAGCAGGTTCTCGCGCAGAAGCAGATCCTGTCGCCCCAGATGATCCAGTCGATGGAGATTCTGGTTCTCAACTCGCAGCAGCTCGACGATCGGATCGAGCGGGAGCTGGAGGAGAATGTCGCCCTCGAGCGGGAGGAAGGACCGAGCGACGACGCACCAGGGGCCGTGGACGAGACGGCGAGCGTTCCCGATTCTGGGGACCCCGCGACTTCGGTCGCGGAGGGCGATGATGCCGCGGCCGAAATCGACCTCCTGCGGGATCGCTATGAACACCTCGCCGAGTTCCAGGCGGAGGAGCGTCTCTACTCTCCGGGCACGCGAGGGCGTCCGAGCGACGACACCGATGACAAGCTCGAGGCGCTCAACAACACGGCGGGTCGGTCGGCGTCGCTTCAGGAACACCTCCTCGATCAGCTGCGATTGAAGTCGAATCTCCTTCGTCTCGCTTTCCCGGTCGATCTCGTCACGGACTCCGCGGAGGATCTCGAGCCGTCGGCCGCATCCGCCTTCGACTCGGACGTGGCTGACGCAGCGGATGCATTTCCGCCAGAGAAGCTCGAACTCCGCGAAGAGCGGATCCGTCAGATTGCCGCCGAGCTGATCTACAACCTGGATGGTCAGGGTCGACTTCTATACCCCCTCGAGGAGATTCGTCAGGCCCTGAACAAGGCACCGACCAATCGTGGATCGGGCCTTCTCGAGGTCGCGACGCCTCTCGTTCTCCCCGTCGAAGAGCGCGAGCTCGAGGGTGCCCTCCGAGTGGTTCAGAATCTGGATCCCCCGGGTGTCGGTGCGATCGGGCAGGGCATCGAGGGCATCAAGCACTGCTTGCTGCTCCAACTCGATCGCGATCCCGGGGAGTACCCACTCGAGCGTCGCCTGATCGCGGACCATCTCGAAGACATCTCAAAGAACCGACTTCCCGCCATCTCCAAGGCAACTGGCCGGACGATCGACGAGATCAAGGACGCGATCGAGATCATCTCCTCCTTGAACCCGCTGCCCGGCAAGGAGTTCGAGGACGAGCAGAACGCCTACGTCCGACCCGACGTACTCATCGAGGAAGTCGATGGGGTCTACAAGGTCCTGGTCGACGAGGCGGCGCAGCCGCGGGTCCGCATTTCCCCTTACTACCGGGAACTCCTCGAGGAGTCGCGGAAGGACCCGGAAATTCGGAAGTACATCAAGTCCAAGATCGACAACGCGGAGTGGTTGCTCCACGCGATTCAGCAGAGGAAGTCCACACTGCAACGCGTCGCCGAGGAAGTCGTCGCTCACCAGCAGGACTTCTTCCGAAACGGTGTGCGGGGCCTCAAGCCCCTGAAGATGCAGGAGATTGCGGACATCATCGGGGTCAACGTCTCGACGGTCAGTCGCGCGATCTCCGGGAAGTACTTCCAGGCACCGGGATGCATCAAGGACCTGAAGTTCCTCTTCACGGGAGGCACGGTTCGAGATGACGGATCGTCCGAGTCTCGAGATGCCCTGATCCTCCGGATCAAGGATCTGATCGCCGACGAGGATCCGAAGCGTCCCTACTCCGACGCCAAGATCGTCGAGCTCCTCGCGAAAGAGGGAATCCACATCTCTCGCCGAACGGTGACAAAGTACCGGGAAGCTGAGGGAGTCCCCTCCTCGCGCGAGCGGCGACAGTTCTGATCGTTCTCCCTCCCGCGATCGACGGCGGCGAACCGTTCGGCGATCGCTGCGCTGCCGCACGAAGTCGATTGGCGAGAGAGTCAGCATGATCGAAGTCCAGGATCTCTGGCGACGGTACGGTCGGGTGCCGGCGTTGAAGGGGATCGGTTTCGTCGTTCCAGAGGGAGCCATCGTCGGCTTTCTCGGGCCCAAT
>JAGQRC010000278.1 GCA_020425835.1 Planctomycetota bacterium
GTGCCGGTAGAGCGTACCGACGACTGCGCGCTCCCGGTCGTCGAAGAGCGGGACGGACCTCGCGCCAGGCATGTGGTCGATCTCGAACTCCGACGGGGAGCGAACGTCGACCGTGACCGGCGTCGCGCCCGAGGCGCTCGCGGTCCACCAAGTCTCCAGGTCGATCTCGGGGGGCGTTTCCTCGGGGGTCATGGCGGCAGTATAACCGCAACTCGCCTCGGGTCCGCGGCGTTCGGCCTCCCCAACACCCCCGACGAGCGGACCGACGAAACGACGCGAAACCGCGCCGCGTGGACCGGTGTTGCCCGGATGGAAAGCGGAGGGCGCTCTATTGGGGATCGAACAGTCCTGGCACGGAACGCACCGTCCCGGCGGATGGGCGAGACAGTGACCGACCCCCGTTCCGCGGCACTTCCGCTGAGGGGCGACCACCGGTTCGCCCGGTGCGCCGCGGGCCCGACGAGAGCCCGGGGCAGCGATCTCGAGGACGACGACGTCGAGCTCGTGGCTCGTTTCGTCGACGGCGATGGGGTCGCCTACGAGGCCCTGGTGCGCCGACACCTCGAGTTCGTCGTTCGGCATGCTCGCCGGTATGTCGGGGACGAATCGAGCGCCGAGGATGTCGCTCAGGAAGTGTTCGTCCGGTTGTACCGATCGGCGGGGTTGTTCCGAGAACCGGTCAGCTTCCGGGGCTGGCTGGCGACCATGACGAGTCGTCTCGCGTTGAACGAGATGCGCACGCGCCGGCGGAAACGCTGGACCGCGAGGTCCGGTCTTCCCGAGTTGCAAGGCTCCGAGTGGCGCCCCGGACCGGGGGAGACGCACTCGGCGGAGGATCGGATCACCGCCGAGGAACGCGCTCTCATTGTTCGCGAGGCGGTCGCCGACCTCCCCGAGCGACAGAGGCTGGCGATCTGGCTCCAGCGCTTCGAGGGGTGGCCGCTGGAGGAGATCGGATCCACCATGTCGCTCTCGGTGCCGGCCGTGAAGTCGCTGCTCCACCGCGCACGGCAGGCCCTGCTCGAGACGTTGTCGGCCCGACTCGGGAGTGACCCGTGGGAGGCAGAAAGGAGTGCGGAGTGATCGATCCGCGTGATCTGGACCGGCTTCTCGACGAAGCAGCCGATTCCGAACGAAGAGCCCCGACGCCCGATCCCGAGGCGTTCCTCGTGCGACTGCGTCGCCGTCGGGGTGGACCGCTGGGCCCCCACGCAGGCTGGATCGTCGCGAGCCTCGCGGCCGCCGCGCTGATCGTCGCGGTGATCTTCCTGGCGCAATCGAAGTCGAGCCCGAGCGCGCAGGACTCCGGTATCGCGAGAGGCGACGACTCCGCGATGTCGGTCGACAACGAGATCGACGTGCTCGTGCTCGACCACCTCGAGGAGTTCGAGTTGCTCGCGCAAGTCGTCGACGACGGCGATGGCGCTGCGGAGCTGATCGAGATCTGCACCGATCTCGAGCTCCTCCAGGACGACGAGATCGGGAATCTCCTTTCGGAGTTCGTGGGAGAGAACGGATGAGAACGACCCTGCGGATCACGTTTCTCGCGCTCTGCCTCGCACCGGGGTGGACGGGCTCCATCGCTCGAGGCCAAGCCGACACCGAGTCTCGTCTCGACGGACGCACCGCCACGGCCGAGCAGCGCTGGCGGGAGATGCCGAAGCAGCATCGCGAGAGGATTCGACGGCTCGCGCGGACGATCCGGCAGCTGCCGGCACAACGTCGGGCCGAGCTCTTTCGACAATTGAAGGAGATCCGGCCGGCCGAGGCGGAAAAGCTCGCCCGGCGCGTGGAGCGCTTTCGAGATCGACCGTTGGCGGAACGCCGTGCGCTCCACCGACGCGCCGAACACTTCCGACTCTTGGAGAGCCGTCTGTCGAGCACCGAGCGCGAAGCGCTTCGCCAGGCGGAGCCGACCCAACGTCGTCAGCTGCTCCGCCAACACCTCCAACGCCTCCAGCAGGAGTTCCAGCGATCGATGAACGCTGGGGACTGGGCGGCGCTCCAGCGTCGGCCGGAGCGCGTGAGACGATCGGCGTTCGCGGGGTTCCTCGAACGTGTCCCTTCCACTCCGCCCGAGATCCCGCCGGGGCGCGCACCGTGGCTGGAGTTCCGGGAACAACTCCGCGATCTCCCGCCCGGCGTCCGGAGACGCCTCCTGCGCGATCCGGAGCGACGGTGGGAGGAAGTCCCCGAGGTCGTCCAGGATCGCGTGCGGCACATGAGCCCGCGGCAACGCCAACGGCTGGAGCGGTCCTTCTTCCCGCGATCCCGCGACTGACTACACAAATCGGCTCAAGCGCCCCCGTCTTTCTCCGATAACTTCTGGGAGAGGACGACGGGAGCGCGGAGCCGAATCGTGACAACACCCTTCATGCTCGGAGTGGCTCTCGTGGCCCTCACCCTCGGGACGTTGGCCGCATTGATCGCGGGCGACGTCCAACGGCGACGGGTCCAACTCCGTCGACGCTGGTACGAGCGTCGTCTGCACACCGCGATGGATCGCGTCCACTCGTTGAAACAAGAGATGGAGCCCGAGCTCGACGGAGTTCGGGGCTTCGTCCATATCGCGAGCCGGTCGCCGTCGAGTGCCTTCGGTGGAGGAACCGGAGAGGCCCCCGACACCGAGCCCGAGTCGTCGCAGGACGTCGCGCCGTCACCCGCGGAGGTCGAGCCGTCCGTGGTGTGAGCCAAACCACCTCAGACCAAGAACTTGCGGCCACCGTGAGCGTCCTGCCCTCTTGACCCATCCTCGGTCGGTGGTAACATTTCCGATCTCTCTCGAGCGCTCGTCCCAGGGGTTCCGCGCCTTGTCGTCCGGTTCGTGGTAGCCACGACCGTCGATCGTCAGCGCGGGGTGAGCGCGACGCCTCGAGCGTCGACGCACATCGACGAGCGTTCCAGACTGCAGTTGCGGGTCACGGCGCGTGCCCGCGGAGGGGTACGGCCGGGCGCCAACTCCACAGGGCGTACGGCACGGCGGGAACTTCGGAAGGAAATCGAAGCACAATGGCCAAAGCAACGAGTCGATCGCGTTCGAGCAAGGGCTCGTCGGGCGCCAAGAAGAGCACGAGTCGGCCGACCAGCACTCATTCGGCGGCACCCAAGGCGCGCGCTCGGTCCAGCAGTGGCGGC
The DNA here is from genome assembly GCA_020425835.1 of Planctomycetota bacterium. The sequence continues at coordinate 3,136 of JAGQRC010000278.1, forward strand.
TTGTCGGTGATTTGCAGTGAATGCTACGCCGAGTTCTCTCTCTCCAGCAACCAGCCGGCGTCGAAGATCACCTGCCCGGAGTGCATGCACATGGGCGAGATCGCGACGAGCGACGTCATGGGCCAGATCGCCCTCGCGAAGAACGCAGAGAAGGGCTGGCTTCTCAAGGCGATCATCCCGACGCTGCTCCTCTTCTTCGGTGGCTTCGCCTACCTCTGGATGATCATGAGCAAGGGCCGCGAGAACGAGATGATCAGCGCACTCGGCGATGGCCTCAACTACGGCTTCATCGGCGGCTTGGCGATCCTCGCGATCATCGTCATCGCCATGGCGATCAAGTACGAAGGTAATCGCTACGACGTCTACTTCTGATCGTCGCGAACGCCCCGAGACATCCGAGAAGAAGGCGGCCGGAGTCCGGTCGCATTCTTCTTTTCCATCACGGGCACTGCCTCGTCGAGGGTCGGGAAGACCGACTGGTCTCGTTCCTGGGCAGCGCATGTCCGCCCGCACTGTGTCCACCCGCACTGTGTCCACCCGCACTGTGTCCGCCGGACTGTCACCTCCGGGGATTGTCACCGCAGGCGGCATCTCGGGCACCGGGCGTGCGGATCAGATGTCGACGAACGTGCCCTGGTTCTGCTCCGCGAGCTTCCGCATCAGCTCCTTCGCCTGCGGATCGAGCTTGAATCCAATCGTGTGGATCTTCACCTTCCGCAGAGAGTTCCCCTCCGTCACCTTCTGCAGGATCGTCGCATGGTCCTGATAGGTCCCAGCGGTCGGCGCACCGTCCGAGAGGAAGTAGACGGTGTCCACCTTGGGATCGTTCATCGCCAGAACGAGGGAGTCGTACACGTTCGTGGTCCCCCCGGGCGCGAGGCTATCGACGTAGCCCAACGCCGACTCCAGGACCTCTTCGTCCATCCCGATCAACTCGGTCTTCCACGCGCGCGGCATCCCGGAGAACTGGATGATGTTGAAGTGGACCCCCTTGGCCAGCGTGCTGAGCACGCCGCGAAGCTCGCGCTTCGCGAGCTCGATCTTGGGCTTCTGAATCCACTTGGTCTTCTTCTCGCCCTTTTCGTCGCCCTCGGGATTGACCCCGGTGTGACCGCTGTCGCCGTCGTCACCGCCCTTGCGGTCGCCGCCCTTGTCCTTGACCTTGTGCGGCTCTTCCATGCTTCCCGAGACGTCGATGACGAAGGTGACGTTCTTCGAGAGGATTCGGAGTCCGTAGTACTTCCCCGACGCCCCCGTCGCTCCCTCCGAGATCAGTCGCTCGTACTCCTCGCGACTGATGCCCCCGATCGCCACCTTCCCGCGGTTCGCCTTCCACCAGGTCTCCCAGCTGACCGACTCGGTGCCGAGGTCCCGACCGGTCAGGAAGATCAGCGCATCGATGAGGTCGTCCTTCGCGCGCCCCTCGGTCTTGTCGAGCGCCTTGTAGAACGGCTCGATCACCGCCTCGCCACCGATCGCTCGCGCGGCGCCGATGGCAGCGACCTGGACCGCGACGATCTTGTCCTCGATGCGCGGCAGGAGGCGATCGAGGAGACTGGCGTCGAGTGACGCACCGATAATGTCACAGGCGGTCGCCCGAACCTGCCAGTAGTCGTCCTCGAGGCCACCCGTGATCAGGTCCGAGAAGTCGGTGAGTTGGAGCCGCTGGGCATAGCGGAGGACGGCGACCATGAGGTCGGGATCGCCCCACTTGTAGAGTTTCCGGACCTTCTTCGCGCTCGTCGCGTCCTTGGCATCCGTGAGGATCCCGACGAGATCCCGCTGGGTCGCGGTCTTGAGCTTGCGATTCCCGAGGAGCTTCTGAGCCGCCTCGACGGCCCGCGCATCCCGGTACGAGGTGAAGACCTGCATGAAGGCCGCCTGCGCCTTGGCCCCGAGCGCGGGCAGGTTCTTCCACCCCTTCTCGAACAGCCAATCGACCGCTTCCTGATCCTTCATTCCGCGGAACGCCGTCGCGATGACGTGGTAGCTGCGATCGCCCACTTGATCGAAACCCTGCGTCAGGACGGTCGCCGCGGCGAGCACCGTCGCGTTCTCCCCGAGATGTCGGAGGATCTGCTCCTTGGCGACGTAGTCCTCCTTCGGGTTCGCCAGGGCTTGGAGCAGGAGCTGGTGAGCAGCGTCGACGCGGAGCTCCGCGAGTTCGCGGAACGTCGCGTCCCGCTCCATCACGGTCTTCTGCCGCTCGTCCTCGAACCGCTTCTGGAGGTCGGCGAGCTTCGCGCGGAGTTCCTTCTTGCTCTGGTCGGCCGCGACCAGGGTCGATCCTCCCAACGCGATGACGAGAGCCAGCGCGAACCAGCGGAATCCGACTCCTTCCCCTCGTGCGACAAGTCTCGGTGGAGCAAGGAGCAGCGCAAGGCGCATCGTCATGGCGTCGAAAATCCTCTCAAGTGGCTGGGGTGGAGAAACGATATCTCGGGTGTCAGTTCACCAAGGGCCTCCGCAGGTATCCCCTCTCCCTCGGAGGTCCACCTTTTCCCTCAGGGTCGGGGGCGATCCCGACCGAGTGAGACGTATCGTCTCCCGACAATCCAGCAATCACCAAGGGCCTTC
>JAGQRC010000279.1 GCA_020425835.1 Planctomycetota bacterium
GGCCTGGGGTCGTCGGCCGGGTGGGACGGTGCGGGGCATTCATGGAAGAGATTTCCTACGACTCCTGATGGCGGGCGCCACGACGAGCCTGCTCCCCGGTGGTCCCGAGTCGCTCTTCGCCCAGTCGAAGCCGGCGACTCCCCCCGAGTCGGATCTCGATCGATACCTCGCGTTCGAGCGTCGACGCCTCGAGGCGATCGAACGGCACTTCGATCGATCGACCGGCGACGCGACGGGTGCGACTCCGGAGTACGACCGAACGATGGCGCAGGTGCTGATCGCGCTGCGCGATCCCAAGTCCGCCCCGTTGTTCCGACCCCTCGTCGACCGATTCCCGGACTACGCCCAACTGACCGTCATCGGTCCGGAGGAACGCGGCGCCGCCGAGTGGGGCACGACACTCTCCGGAGTGCTCGGGCGCGAGGTTCGAGTCGTCCCCGCCGCGCGGTCCGCTTGGGTCGAGGTGTGGGCTCAGGACATCCTGGAGCCGGTCCGCGTCGGGGACCGAGTGCGACTCGTGTTGCCGCTCTTCTACCGTTACGGCGAAGACCTTCCTCGCGACGATGCGCGTCAGACGCGGGTCCACGTCGACGGCATCGGCGGTGCGCTCCAGTCCAAGGGGATCGCGACCCAGCCGGTTCCGTTCTACTTCCACGGCGGGGATCTCGCGTTCGATCGTATCGAGGATCGACCGAGCCTGTTGACGACCGTCGACCCGCTGCTCAACACCCAGCGCTACTACCGACAGGTGCGCGGCGGAGAGTTGGATCCCGGGACGCTGCGGAAGCGAATGGCGACGGCGTTCGGAGTGGAGAGGGTCGAGATCCTCACGACACGGGAGGCGCGCCGTTACACGTTGCACCTCGATCAGGTGCTCTGTCTGCTTCCTGGTCGGAAGGCGCTCGTCACTCGAATCGTGGAGGATCCGGCGCCGCTGCGCCGAACTTGGGACCGCGCGGAGATCGAGCACGAGCGACGACGTTGCGACGAAGTTCGCCGCGGGTGCGTCGATCTCGGCTACGAGATCCTGGATGCCGAAGTCACTCCCCAGCAGTTGGCCGAGAGTCGCGTCGCCGTCAACGCGATTCCCTATCGCCACCGGACCACCGAACGTCGCCACCTCTTGATGCCGACCTGGCCCGGCATGTCGACATTCGAGACCGAGGCCCAACTCCGGACGGTGCGTCGCATCGAAGCGAACGGGATCGAGGTCGCGCTGGTCACCGACGAACACTTCCACGAGTTCGGCGGAAGCCTCCACTGCATCACCAACGTTCTCGAGTAGACGTCGGTCCCGCACGCGGTCGGTGCCCCTGGGCCGAACCAGGACGGGTCGTGGCGTGTCCGTCCCTCGGGGTTACGATCGGGGGTCGAGAGCGAGGTCGAGCGATGAGCGATACCGCGCGCCCTGTCGGGCGAGTTCGGTCCGAGACGATGAGCGGGCGGATCCTGTGGACGATGTCTCTCATCGTCCTCGTGGCGACCTGTGTGACGGCCGCGGTGTTCTCCGATCGGCAGCGCCTCGAACGCAACCACTCGACCTTGCTCAGGTTCGCCGTCTCGAACGGCCTCAATGCCGTTTCGGCGGAGTCCGACCGAGTGTCGAGGTTGCAGGAGGAGCCCCTCCGAACCTACGCAATCGAGTCATCTCCCGACCAACGAGCACCCCGAGGACGGACGTCCTGGAAGTTCATCTGGTACGTCGGGCCTTCCGACGCTTCGCTCTCCAGCGCGAGCGCCACCGTCGTCCTGGAGTTCGAGGAGCGGACTCGGTTCCACCGGTTCGCGAGACCCGAGAGCGAGATCGTCATCACCGGTCGATTCGCCGAGCTGTTCCGAAGGGCGGTCGAGGAGGCGCTTCGAGAGAAGTCCCTATCGGAGCCGGAGCAGGTGTCGATTCGAGTCCGTTGACTCAACCTCGACATGGACGGGAATCTCCTCGGGGGGTCTCTACACCATCGTCGGCCGCGCCTCGGTCGCCGAGTCCTCAACGGACTCGAAGCACTACCCGGGCCCCGCCGGTGCGCGAGTTGCGAGTCGCTCGCAGCGCCTGCCCCGAAGACTCCTCCCGAGTGAGGAGTGCTCGTGCTCTTCGGCTTCCGTCCTTGCCACCGCTCTCTCGTCTCGAATCGCGCGACCGTCGACCATCGCGACCCGGGTTTCACGCTCACCGAGCTGTTGGTCGTGCTCTCGATCCTCGCGCTCCTCGGGGCGCTCGCGGTTCCCGCGCTCCGCGCCGCGCTCGATCGCGCGGACCGCACCGTCTGTCTCTCGAACCTCCGACAGATCGGCCAAGCGTTCCAGGAGTATCTGACTGACTACGGTCACTTCCCCGCGGCGGAGTGGCCGATCACCGACGACCGAGGGCGAACGATCGAGCGTCGTCGCTGGTATCACAGCCTGTCGCCCTACCTCGATGGGCCACCATCGACCTGGTCATCCGGGCAGGGGGAGGTCGGGACGACGCGGTCGCTCGTGTTGCCGTCGGAGGATGACCAGGATCAGAGCGTGTTCCCCGCGGTCTTCCGCTGTCCGCGATGCGCCCAGTGGGAAGTCGGGCGGAACATGGCGTACGGCTACAACCATCAGACGTTCGGCGATGCGCGCGCGACCGGGACGGATCCCGACGGCCAGCGGCTCCACCGCCGATACCCGGTGCGCCGCAACGAGATCGAGGACCCCGCGCGCACCGTGCTCGTGTGCGACAGCGCGGGAACGGGAACCGCAGCCTATCGGCGCGGATCGACCCCGGACGCGCATGCGATCGGGAACCACGCGTTCACCGTCGATCCGTCGGTGTTGCCGCTGCGCGCCGACGGCCGACTCGGCAGCGACTCGGAGCTTCCAGGTCTCGGCGCGCCGGTCTTGCCATCGCGACCCGCGGCGCGACATCGCGGCGGCACATGCGTGCTGTTCGCGGACTCGCACGTCGAGTGGGTCGCCACCTCCAAGCTCGAGATGGACGATCGTTGGTTCACCGGAAATGGACGACCGTCCGAGAGGTGACGGGTGTCGCGATGCAAGCGGATTCCGGCCGTCCCAACGAGAATCGAAACCGAGAACTTCCGGCTCTGGATGTCGCGCGGACGAGGAGTATAGTGGGCGCCGTGGGCCGAACGAGGAGCTCACGATGCTCGATTCAGGTCTGTTCGTGCCACAATGCTCCGCGCGCTACCGAGTGTTGTGAGCGCACGGTTTCTCCGAGCGCACGCGAACCGAGCCCATGTCTGTAACAGTCCTCGCGAGTGAGGTTCACGACTTCACGAGAAGGATGATCCTGAGACGGGTGATCCCTGAGAAGGATGACGGATGGCCGATGAGTTCCTGAACCCCGATGGTCTCAAGAAGCGCCAGCTCCTGATCGAGCACATTCTGCGGCTCCTCGGGATGGCGGAGAACGAAGACCCGGCGCAGGACCGCTCGTCCCCGGAGTTCACCTCGCACTCCTATCGCTGCCGCTCCCTCTCCGCGCAGTCGGTCACCCCGACGCGAGTCCGTTGTGACGAACGCGGCATCACCTTCACCTACGGCCAGGTCACGTGGATCGGCATCCAGATCTGAGGGTGCTCGGGCAGCCGTCTGCGCGCCGTCGTTCCGGCGCGGCGGAGTGTCGTTGCCCCATGTTCCTGCGGTCGCTTCGACACCTCAGCCTCGTCTTGCTCGTCGTCCTCGGTGCACTCGCGGTGGAGATTCGCGCCGCGGAACTCTCGACCGCCGATCCCATTCAGCCCCCGGCGAACGGCGTCTCGGTTCCTCGCGCTCCGGTGAGCTGGTTCGTCGACGCGGATGGACCAGGTCCCGGAACGGACGGGACGAGCTGCAACGCGCCGTTCCACGACATTCGGGATGCTCTGTCGAGCCAACAGGGCGGCGCGCACCGCATCCGGCCGGGTGACACGATCCTGGTCGCACCCGGCTCCTACTCGAGCTTCGTGATCGGCCCGTTGCTGGCGACCGATCCACAGTTTCCCTCGGCACCACGGGGGATCGCGATCCGGGGCGTGACCGAGTTCGAGGAATGCGGCGAGGTCCTCGATCCGAGCACCGGGTCCCTGATCGTCGTCGAGCCCCAGAACGACCGGAGGTCGGGTCCCGGGATCTTCATCGCCGAGGGTGACGAGCGGCCGGGACTCCCGCACGCGTTCCGGACCGAGATCGAAGGACTGGCCATCCGGAACTGGACCAACGAGGCGAGCGGGTTCGCCGGCGTGGGGATCGCGGCGCACGGCGGCTTCGGGAGCTCGCCGACGTTTCGCCGCTGCCATTTCGAGAACAACCTGCTGCGCGAGCCGGGGCTGATCAACGCGGGCGGAGCGATCGCGATCCTCGCGCGTTGTCGACCGATCGTCGACGGCTGCACGTTCGTCAGCAACGTCACCGACACGACGAGTCGCGATCCCGATCTCTACGGAGGCGCGATCGGCATCGGAGCGCTCGCGATCACCGCGTCCGGCGTCGGGGGCATCGCTCCCGGCTCGATGCCGTATCCGATCATCACCGACTGCACGTTCTCCAACAACAGCGCGACCTGCCGAGGCGGGGCGATCGCCATGGCCGGCGCATCCGTCCTGATCCAGGGCTGCCACTTCGACCAGAACAACGCGACGTTCTCGGGAGGGGCGGTCTTCGGCAAGATGCTCGGCGAGGTGCGCATCGAGAACTGCGTCTTCGAGAACGGTACGAGCGGAAACGAGTTCGGCGGTGCGGTGGTCCTTTCGTGGAGGACCGATGCGAACCGTCCTGGTCTGCCGCCGCCGCCGTTTCGGATCATCGGCAATCGCTTCCAGAACAACGTCTCGCCCGGGAGCGCGGTGGCGATCATCAACGCCGACGCGACGATCAGCCACAACCAGTTCATCGGGAACACCGGGCTCGGGTACGAGTTCGTCGTGGATGGCACCCAGTTCGGTCCGACCGGCCCGGCGCTGTCGGTGCTCGCCGTCGACAATCGGCCTCCCGGATCGGTCGGCGAGGCGGTCGGTGCGACGATCACTCCCGACGCCGATCTCGATCTCCAGGTTCGAATCGTCAACAACCTCTTCGCCGGGAACATCACCGACGCCGGGCAGTTCGGCGCCGCCGCGGTCTGGCTGCACACCGACGACGTGGAGGACTTCTCGGCGCGACTGAACGTGGAGTTCATCAACAACACTTCTGCCGATCACGGTTTCGGCGCGGTCGCCCTCTCCGAGGGCACGGGATCGAACGGCCACGAGTCCCGGTTGTCCCTCCTGATCGTCAACAGCATCCTCTGGGACGATGGGCTCCGGGAGGTGCTCGCCTCCAACGATGCGCAGTGGAGCGTCTTCTCTACCGATAGCGCCGAGGACTTCACGGCGCTCCACGCGTCGAACTTCCGGGCAGATCCGCTCTTCGCGCCTCAGCCCGGGAACTACCGGCCGCTCGCCGAGTCACCGGTTCGCGACGTGGCGCAGCGTCGCTACTGGCTCCGCGTGTTGCGCGCGGATGCGGCCATTCCGAACACCGACCTCGATGGTCTGCAGCGGGGCGCGAACGGCGAGCCGCTCGATGTCGGAGCGTACGGTCCCTGATCTCCGTCGAGGCGCCGTGCGGGCCAGAGTCATCGAGACGTAGGCTTCGTCGCCGACACCTGCCGAGTGGAACGGCGTTTGTCCTCCTTCCCCGGAAGGAGACCAACGAATGCACCGCCGCTCTTCCAGTGTTACCGCG
>JAGQRC010000280.1 GCA_020425835.1 Planctomycetota bacterium
GTTGACCGCGTACGTCCTCGAGTCGGGGGCTCGACTGGCGGACGCGATCCGCGCGCCGGAGGCGGCGGTCGTCCTCTGGTCGGCGGGGGAGCGACAACGGCAGCGCATCGGTGTCCCGATGCCCCCACCCGACGCCGTCGAGCGCACCGAAATCCTCGATCGCCTCGCTGAGACTCTCGGCGATGACACCTTCAACCGAGCCCGAGCCCGAGGCGACGCCATGTCATCCGACGAAGCCCGTCGCTTCGCCCTCGACCTCTGACGAGGAGTGCCGCTCCGCCCCGAACGAGCACCGCCCCGACCGAGCACCACCCCGAGCCCGAACCGCCCCGATGGATCCCGCCCGGAGGGCGCGACGACCGCACCCGCGCATTCGCTACCGAGAGTACTCGGACCTTCGTCGTCGGGATCCTCGACACCCTCCGCCGAACGGCCCGTGCGACTTCGAGGCTCGGCCGGAACGGCCCGGGTCGAACACCCGGTCGGGTTTCCCCGATGGCGGGGCTCGGACCATCGGCCGTTGTCCGTGGGTGGCGCTTCGCGAGGCCGTCGGCCCTTCGCCGGGGGGCACTGACCCAAACCCTTCTCGCACCGAGTCCGACTCGGGGGAGCTGAGCCTCTAGTTCTGGCCGCGATCGGCCGATGTTCGATGGTGTGCGAGCCGTGCTCGAGACCGCCGAGAGGTCGTGGACCCGAAGATTGCTTCGGTCCTCTCTCGCGTCGCGCACGGGGAGTGGGAGACCCGGGCGTTCTCACCGCGTCCGCGCCCGTGGGTCTGCGGCTCGTCCTCGGGCGGCCGAGCGAGGAGAGTTCGTTTGGATCCGATCGCCGCGACCGTCGTGCTCACGTTGCTGGTCGGTCTGCTCGCGCTCCTCGGGCGTTGGCAGCATCGCATCGACGAGTATCAGCGCGAGGAAGTGCTCGCGAGCCTCTACGAGGCGAAGGAACGAGGCACCGACCGTGCCGTCGCCCAGTATCCGCACATCGATATCCAGGCCTGTATCGGATGCGGGAGCTGCATCGCGGCGTGCCCGGAAGAGCAGGTCATCGGGCTCGTCGACGGGGTGGCGCGCATCATTCACGGCGCGCGATGCATCGGTCACGCCCGCTGCGCCGATGTCTGCCCGGTCGGCGCGATCGAGGTCGGACTCGGCGACACTTCGAAGCGCAGCGACATTCCGATTCTCGACGATCGCTTCGAGACGTCGCGTCCGGGAATCCACATCGCCGGCGAACTCGGGGGGATGGCGCTGATCCGGATCGCGATCGAGCAGGGCGTTCGGGTGATCACGGAGATCGCCGAGGAGCTGACGGAGTCGGGGGAAGCGTCGAACAACCCGACAGATCCCGATCGGGGCTCCTACGACGTGCTGATCGTCGGGGCGGGGCCGGCCGGGCTCGCGGCGAGCCTCGAGGCGAAGCGCCGTGGACTCTCGTTCCTGACGATCGACCGCGAAGATCTCGGCGGCACGGTCCGCAAGTATCCGCGGCGCAAGCTGACGATCGTGGGGCAGGTCTCGCTCCCGCTCTTCGGAGTCGTTCGACAGAAGGAGTTCCTCAAGGAGGAGCTGATCGAGTTCTGGGAGAAGCTCATCGCGGACCACGAGATCCCGATCCGGACCGGGGTCCATCTCCAGGGGATCGAAGGGGAGCGCGGTGCCTTCACCATCCACACGTCGGCTGGGGTCGCCTCGGTTCGGAGGGTCGTGCTCGCCCTCGGTCGTCGTGGGACTCCGCGGAAGCTGGACGTGCCCGGTGAAGAGTCGGAACGGGTCCTCTACCAGCTGATCGACGCGGCGACGTACAACAACGAGCGCCTCCTCGTCGTGGGCGGGGGCGACAGCGCGATCGAGGCGGCCACCGCGCTCGCGGACCAACACGGCAACGAGGTGACGCTGTCGTACCGTCGTGCTTCGTTCTTCCGGTTGAAGCGACGCAATCAGGAGCGCATCGAGGCGTATGCCGCACAGGGCAGGATCCGACTCCTTCTCTCCTCGCAGGTCAGACAGATCGAGGAGGATCACGCGGTCCTCGCCGTGACCGTCGATGGGGTCGACAAGATGGTGCGCGTCCCTGTCAGCTACACCTTCGTTCTCGCGGGTGGCGAGCCGCCTTACCAGTTCCTCGGCAAGCTGGGGATCCGCTTCGGCGGCGACGCGTCCGGAACCGATTCGGGATCCGCCGAGCGGGTCGCGGTGGAGGTGTAGGCGATGACCGACACTCCGCGCGACGTGCCGCCCGTCGACGACGACGATATCCCGATCATCGTCCTGCCCGACGATCTCGACCTGGATGCGCTGCAACGCGAGGACGAGCGCGAGGAGGAGATGCGCGAGGCTGCAGAGCGGGCGGAGCTCGATGCCATCTCACGTCGGGTGACGCCCCAGCGCATCGTCGACGCGTTCGCGATCCCGGAGGCGTTGGTCGACGAGACCGAGCAGCTTCGCGCCAAGCTCAAGTCCGAGCGCGAGAGAGATGATCTCGAGCGCGTGCGCCAGGAGCGCGAGCTGCGCGCCGCCGAGCTGCGTCGACTCCGTGACATTCAGGACGAACTCGACGCGGAGATCGCCGACGAGCTGGCGCAGCAGGCGAGACTCGCCACGCTCCTGCGCTTCGTTCGTGCCGGTGGCGTCGTTCTCGTCGGGCTTCTCGCCGTTCTCACCTGGATCGGCTGGCCCTACTACGCGCTCCCACTGGCCAGTCGACCGTTCCACCCGTTCCACGACGCGTTGAGATCATCGGGATCGATCGGACTGACGCTCGGTATCGGCGCAACGGTGTTGATGCTCGCGAGCCTCGCCTATCTCGTGCGCAAGCGCCTGGTGCCCTGGCTCGGCGCCCGCACGTTGACCGGCTGGATGCGCTTTCACGTCGCGGCCGGAGTGCTGGGACCAGGGTTGGCTCTGGTGCATGCGTCGTTCGTGCCGACGAGCTTCCTCGGCGGCCTGGCGATCGCGGCGATGGCCATCGTTCTGGGTAGCGGCTTCGCCGGCCGGTATCTGCTGATGTACGTTCCGAAGTCGGCGGACGGCGGAGAGGTCCAGATCGCCGACCTTCGCCGGCGCCTGCGGGTCTACCGCCAGAAGCTGATCGACCTCGGCGTCGATGCGAGTCTGATCCGCGTGGATGACGACGATGCGCCGAAGAGCCGTCGCACTCCCTGGCTGATCACCGCGGTCGTGCGCGTGCTGCTCGGGGACCGCGAGAGTCGTCGCGAGCTCCGCGAGCTGACCGAAGCGGTCCAGCAGCAACAGGGGCTCGGCGAGGAGGCGGGTACGGTGCTGGTCCTGGTCCGACGCCTCTGCCGCGAACGCCAATGGTTCGTCCGACACCGGGAGCTGCGGCGGATGGTCAGCGCGTGGCGCTTCGCGCACCGATGGCTCGCCATCGTGATGTTCGCGGCGATCGTCTTCCACGTCGGCCTCGCCTTGCGCTACGCGAACTTGTTCGGGATGGGAGATCAGTGATGTTGCTCCACCCGAGGACCCAGCTCTGGGTCGGCTCGACGCTCGTGTTCTTCCTCTGCTGGAAGCTTGCCCTCACCGCACCGATGCCGGCGACGCTGTCCGCGACGCACGCGGCGATCGGTGAGCTCACCTCGCCCGACGGCTGCATCACCTGTCACCATCCCAGCGGTCTCGCTTTCGGCTGTCTCAGTTGTCACGAGGAGATCCAGGCGCAGCTCACCGCGGGTCGTGGCTACCACGCGCGCCTCATGGAGGCGACCGACCCGACGTGTGGGGGGTGCCACTCGGAGCACCTCGGTGAGGGTTTCTCCCTCACCAACGAGATCTCGTGGGGGGCTCAGGTGCCCGCGGCGTTCCGGCACACGCACGTCGACTTCGGGCTCGACGAGGCGCATCTCGAACTCCGCTGCGAGGCGTGCCACTTCGAGAAGCGGGAGGAGCCGTTCCGCCTGACGGCCTACCCGGATCAGGTTCGAGAGCGGACCTTCCTCGGGCTGACGCAGACGTGTGGTGCCTGTCACGAGGATCCGCACGCCGGCGGATGGGTCGAAGAGTGCGGAGCGTGTCACGGTCAGCGCGACTTCGATCCTCCGGTCTACTTCGACCACTCGACGCACTTCCCGCTCGAGGGCGGACACGATGGGCTGACCTGCGAACAGTGTCACCGCATCCCCGGTGGGGCGCCCGAGCCGGGTCGTCCGCTGCCGTTCCCGTTCGACGATGCCCGAGGCGACCAATGCGGCGACTGTCATCGAGATCCGCACCGTGTCGACTTCGCCGAGTCGTGCGATCGGTGTCACGACGTCGCCAAGGGGCACTGGTCGGCGCGCGATGCGATGACCGCGGAGCGTCACGCGCGCTCCGGCTTCCCGCTGGTCGGGCCCCACGCCTCGGTCGCCTGCGAGGGTTGTCACGTCCCCGACCAGCCGTTCTCGGTTCGACATCCCGATCCTCGCGATCCGAGCTATCGCCGAGCGGAAGACACCTGCGACGGATGCCATGCCGACGTGCACCGAGGTCAGTTCGCGGACCGGTACGACGCGTGTCTCGACTGTCACCAGAAGCTGCGATTCGTTCCCTCGACGTTCGGCCAGGTCGATCACGCGGAGTCGTTCGAGCTACTCGGCGCCCACCTCGGCGTCGCTTGTACGAGCTGTCACGAGCGGGACGCGGACGGTGCCCGCCGCTTCGTCGGACTCGGGCACGACTGCCGGGGTTGTCACGATGACCCCCACGCCGGGCAGTTCGCGGAGGAGATCGCCGCCGGCGACTGCATCTCTTGCCACCGTCCGGAGAGCGACACCTTCGCGATTCGTCCGTTCGACCACGTCGCGCGCACCGGCGTCGAGCTGGTCGGGGCCCACGCGCGCGCGGAGTGCGTGAGTTGCCATGCCCGCCGGTCGTTCCCAGCGCCGGACGGGTCGGGCGAGATCGTCGCCCGTCGGTTCGTGGGAACCCCGCGGGAGTGCCGGTCCTGTCACACCGACGTCCATCTCGGCCAGTTCGACGAGTACGCCGGGTGCGATGCTTGCCACGTGTCGCAGGAGAGCTGGGAGGATGTCGAGTTCGACCACGACGCGCAGTCGCGGTTCAAGCTCGAAGGCGCACACCGCGCCGTGCTCTGCACCGGGTGCCACCGACCGGTTCCGCTGGAGAACGGGCGCGAGTTCGTCCGCTACAAACCCCTCGATTTCGAGTGCGGGAGTTGCCATGAGATCGACACGCCGCGCTGACACTCTGTCGTGGTGTGTGGCCGGCCTCGCCTTCGTCGGGGTCGCCGCGCTCGGTGTGGCCTGCAGTCACATCGTCCCTCGTCAGGGGTGGAGCCAGAAGTGGGGGCCGATGGTCCCTCACACGGACTTCCCCGGAGACTGTGGACTCTGTCACGTACCGGAGAACTGGAAGACGATCCGGGATTCGTTCGAGTTCGATCACCTGGCCGTCACCGGATATGCCTTGAACGGGGCGCACACCGGTGCCCAGTGCCTTCGCTGTCACAATGACCGCGGACCGGTCGACGTCTACCTCGCCCGAGGTTGTGGCGGCTGTCACCCCGACCCGCACCAGAGCGAGCTCGGGCTCGACTGCGAGCGCTGCCACGTGGAATCGACCTGGGCGGCGATCGGCGCGGTCGTCGATCACGCTCGCACGCGATTCCCGCTCGTCGCCGCGCACGCGATCGCACCGTGCGAGAGCTGCCACATCCGCGCGCGTGTCGGCG
>JAGQRC010000281.1 GCA_020425835.1 Planctomycetota bacterium
TGACCGAGCGTGGCCTCGACGATCCCACCGCCGATGCCGAACAACTGATGGACCTGTGCTCCACGCTGGAGGCGCTGCGGGACTGTGTGGTGAGGGCTCGCGAGAGCCGTCGACTGACCGCGCTCGACGTGAAGATCCTGGACCGTCTGCTCGCAGGCCGCACCGAACGGGAGATCGCGATCGACCTCGGGATCGCCCCGAGCACGGTCAACGCACGCAAGCAGGGGACGCTCGAGATGTTTCGCCGCTGCCTGGCGAGCAAGGGAATCCGATAAGGGAGTTCGAGATGAAGCCGCGCTCCGAAGTCGAAGCACTGCTCACGCTCCTCGCGGAGTCGAATCTGCTGATCGATGATCGGTCGGCGCCGGAAGCGGCGGTATGGACCGAACAGCTCCAGTTCGAGGTCGCGTCCTCCGGCTGCCCGACGATGGCCGAACTCGATTCCTACGTCGCCCTCCGAGAAGAGCTCGGTGAAGCGGCGTGCGAGGATCCGCGCACGGGGCGACTCGATGCCCACGTCCGCCAGTGCGAGTCGTGCGCTCGGCGAGCCACGATCCTCGCGGAGTCGTCCCCGATGCCGATCCGAGCTCGAGCCGCGACCATCGCCCGCGAGATCGTGTCCCCCCCCGCTTGGCAGATCGCCGCGAGTATCCTGGGAGTGGGATTCCTCGTCTGGCTCGCGATCCTCGTCCCCCGCACTCCCGCCTCGTCATCGGATCTCGTGGCTCGGGTCGATCGACCCGTCCGCGAGGTGCTCGTTGCCCCGACTCCGAGTCGCTCGGTGCTCTGGCGTCGCTCACTTCCCGGCGAGCCCGTGGACATCGCCTACCTGCCCGGCGAAGAGGCCACCGACGGCTTCCGGACCGACCGGTTCGAGATCGCGGTCGAGCACGGCCAGGAAATCCTGGTCTTCGTCCAGGCCTGGGACAACGACTGCGGCTGCGTGAGGTGGAAACATGCGGACGTGCTGCAGAGTGAACTCGATCGCGGTGGTGACGCGAGCTTCGCACTCTTCGTCGACGTGACCGATCATCCTCCCGTCGAGCAGCGCGTCGTGGTGTTCGTCGACGAAGAACTCGATTCCGACGCCGGCGAGATCGAGCGAGCGCTCTGCTGTCTCGACGAACGCGAGGACCGAGGAGACGCGGCGTCGGGCAGTGTCGCGCTCGATGTCGACTGCGTCTCGGCCGAGCATGCTCGAGAGTTCGCGTTCTGCGTCCAGTGAGTCCGACCGCAAAGCGTCGCTTCGCGCGAACCGCGACTGCGAAGCCGCAAGACACCGGGAAGCCGCAAGACCCCGAAAGGCTGCGTCATACGAACGCCGCGCGGATTCTCGCGATGCGGTTCACGAAGAGTCCTGGCTAGCGTGCAAGTTCGTGGGCGAAACGCCGGGCCTCGACGACTCTGCCTTGTTGCAGCTCCTCGAAGGAGTTGCTAATCCGACTCGCGTCGCTGCGCCGCACCAGAGCCGCCGATTCCTCGCCGTTTCACTCCACGGACTTCTGTGTCGGCACACTAGCAGCGTCAGCGGCCCGCCAACCACTCGCGATGCAATCGTGCATCGAGACGCCATCGATGTGGCCGCCGGCGAGCAGAAGACCCGGAAGCCGCGAGAGTCCTTCGCGAACCCGCGCGAGTCGCGACGCGTGCCCGATCTCGAGCTGGGGGATCGCGCGAGGGATCCAACGGAAGGCGCGAAAGTCGGGCTCGATCGAACCTCCGAGGTGATCTCCGAGGGAGGACAGCGCGCGCGCAGACACCTCGTCCTCGTTCGGCTGCTCCCAGTCGCCGTCGAACCTCGCCCCCCCGAGGAAGACCGACAGCAAGGCCCGACCCTCGGGAGCTCGACCGGGAAACACGGTCGAGGACCAAATACACCCCAGGAACGGCAATCGCTCGCTCGGGAGCGCCAGGAAGCCGAAACCGTCCAGCGCACGAGGGAGATCGCTCTCGCGGACGCCGATCTCCAACAGCCCGACCGGCGGATAGACGATCGACCGCAGCTCCGCAGCGATCTCCGGAGCGATGTCGGCGAGGAGCGCCGCAGCCTCTCGCGCCGGGGTCGTGACGAGGATGCGTTTCACGTCCAAGGTCTCGGAGCGACCGGCGAGATCGACATCGACGCGGAACCCGCCGCCGGAACCGCGAGCAATCGTGCGCACCGTCGAACGCGTGCGAGCGCGATCTCCGAGGTGTCGGGCCGCGGCGAGGACGATCGTCGCCATTCCCTCGCGGAACCCGAACGTGCCACGAGGTCGTCCGCCCCGGTCCGACGCGAGGTGCTTCATTCCCTTCAGCACGCTACCGTGCTCGCGCTCGAGCCGGGCGATCTTGGGAAACGCGCTGGCCATCTCGAGCCGCTCGGCATCTCCGGCGTAGATGCCGGAGACGAACGGCGCGAGGAAATGCTCGGCGAGGCGTCGACCGAAGCGACGAGCGACGAAGTCGAAGGCGCTCTCCTCCGGTCCGCCCCGAGATCGGACGAACGGCTCCTTGAAGATCCGCAGCTTGTCCCGGAACGACAGCAACGGCGTGCGGAGGAGACCGCCCGGCCCCGCCGGCAGCGGAGCCAATCCACCCTTCCAGCTGACGTAGCGGCGCTTCGCCTCGGGTTTGGCGCCGACGATCGCGTCGCCGACGCCGAGCGCGTCCGCGAAGTCGAAGAGCGCCGTCCCGGTGGAGACGATGGAGTGCGGCCCCCACTCCAGCAGGTAGTCGCTCCGACGTTCCGTCTCGATCTTCCCGCCGAGCTTCCCGGACGCCTCGACCAGCAGCCAGTCGCGGCCCTGGCTCTGCAATCGTGCCGCCGCAGCCAACCCGGTGATTCCCCCGCCGATGACCAGAACCGTCATGCGCGTCCGAACGCCTTCACGTGCTCGACGAGCGCTCGCACGTTGTCGACCGGAGTCGGAGGTAGGATCCCGTGGCCGAGATTGAACACGTACGCCGAGTCGCCGCGCATCGACTCGAGGATCCCGTCCGCGCGCTCGATCAATGTCGACGTGTCCGACAACAACGCCTCCGGAGCGAGATTCCCCTGAAGCGCGACCCCGGAACCGACTCTCTGCCGGATGTTGGCGATGCTCTGCGTCTGGTCGACACCGAGAGCCTCGGCGCCACATCGGGCGACGTCCTCGATGCGGTGTCCGGCTCCCTTCACGAACAGGATCCTCGGGACGCCGCAGCCGTCCAGCTCACGGAGTACCCGCGAACAGTACTCCAGCGAAACCGGCGCGAGCTGATCGTGCGCGAGCGTCAGCTGCCCGCCCCAGGTGTCGAAGAGCTGGATCGCGTCGACCCCCGCCTCGACCTGCGCGGCCAGATAGGCGGCGGTCGTCTTGGCGATCTTGTCGAGCAATCGATGCATCGACCGGGGCTCTCCGTAGAGCATCCGAAACGCGCTCGCGAAGGTCCGACTCGGAGAGCCCTCCAGTGCGTAGCAGGCGAGCGTCCAGGGCGCGCCGGCGAAACCGATGACCGGAACCCGCCCGGCGACGCGCTCCTTGACCGCGCGGATCACGTCCATCACGAACCCGGTCTCCCGGACCGGGTCCATGTCCCGGAGCGCGTCGATGTCCGCAGCGGAACGCACGGGCTTCTCCATGCAGGGACCACGGTCCGTGAACACGACCGGGATCCCCATCGCCTCGAGGGGCACCAGGATGTCGCTGAAGATGATGACGGCATCGACGCCGAACGTGTCGAGCGGCTCGACGGTCACTTCGGCGGCCAGGTCGGGCGTCTTGCACAGCGTGAGGAAGTCGGTCTTGGCACGGACCGACTGGTACCCCGGAAGGTACCGACCCGCTTGACGCATGAACCAGACCGGGACCCCGTCGTGGGGACGACCGTAGAGCGCATCGATGAAGGAAAAGGACATCGCGGGGTTCCTCTCGGATGAGCCGAACGGCGCGAACCTGGGATCTGGCCCGGTCCGTTGCAGGACGCTGGGTCGCTGTTCGGGGGCGCGATTGTAGCGCGACGCTCTCTCGACCCCACCGGATCCGGAGGGATCGGACGGCCACGTCGCGGTGTCCTCGTGCGAACGCCTTCGACGAGCCGCGACATAGCCCAGAAGTCGTCGCGGGTCAGCGCCTCTCCACGACGGCCGTGTCGGGCACGGGGCCGTGATCACGTCCGGGCGAGACGGCGCCCTGGACACGATTCCGAACAGATCCCTTCGGAGTCGGGCGGCGTCGAGTCGACCGGGAACAGCCGGTCGCAATGAACGCAACGCTGGATCGTCCCGCGCTCGCCCCGGAGGAGCTCGACGAACGAGCGGGCGCAGATGGCCTCGAGCTCGTGCATCGGGACGGTGCCGGGCTCGGTGATCAGGGAATCGTCGAACTGGAGGTCGGGCTCGACGCCGAGCGGCGCCTCCCGTCGGAGCCGAACGTAGCCGCTACGCTCGTCGATCCAAGCCCGGTCCCTCGAGCCGATCTCAGCCCCGCGAATCCAATCGTCGACGATCCGGATCAACCGACTCGCCGGGAAGGCGCAATCCTCCAGCGCCTGGAAGCACGCGCGAAACCGAGCTGCCGCCGGCCCAACCATCGAGATCCTCTGCTCAGCCCCCCCGAGCCACTCAACACAATGGTATTGTATGAGAAACAAAGTGTCTGTAGATTGCCCTTGCTGGTTGGGATGGGCCCCGAGCACTTCGGATCACCCAACGGACCGAGCGGATATCTCACCTTCCTTTCGACCCAACGTTGCCCTCTGGTCCGGTTCCTCACCGCGACCAGGGGGTTTTTCTTGCTCGGTAGGACGGACTCCCCCCGTCGACCGCCAGCGGGAACGTTCTCCTCGACTCCACCCAAAACCCTTTGGCCCCTGGGCTTTGCGCGGGCTCGTTTGCCGCGGATCCGGTTCCGAGCGAGACTGGGTTATCGGCGAATCTCGAACCGTTATCGAACCGGGTGAGTGGAGGGTGTCGCGTGAGCTTCCAAGGCGACCTTTCGAGCATTGCGCTCTCGGACGTCCTTCAGAACCTCGAGTCCGGCGGAAAGTCGGGGACGCTCACGATCACCGACGGTGACCTGGAAGTGGCCAGGATCCGCATCGATCGCGGCAAGATCACGGGACTCGCTCGCCCCGGTCGGCTCACGCTCCCACAGCTCCTGGTCCGCCAGGGACGCCTGACCGAGGCACAGATCAAGTCGGCCAAGGCCAAGCGCCGCGGCACGCGCAAGTCGATCGGTGAAGTACTCGTTCTCCAGAATCGGATCGCGGGCGAGGACCTCCTCGCGGTGGCGAGCCGGGCCCTGTCCGAGGACGTGTGCGACCTCGTGGCCGAAACGGTCCACGGCGAGTTCTTCCTCGACGAAGGACCGCCGCCCCCCCGCGTCTTCGACGCCGAGGAGACGCAGCTCGGTCTCGCCCTGCCGGTCAGCCACGTCCTGCTCGAGGGGGCGCGACGATCCGACCATTGGGCGCTGATCCGTCAGGCTATCCCATCGGACGCAACGCACTACTTCGCCGGGCCCGATTGCGAGCCCCCGCTCGACGCCGGTGATCCCGAGCTCGTCCGATACCTGCTGCAGCATCTCGATGGGACGCGTCCCGTCAGCGAAATCGTCGACCTCGTTCCCGGCCGACGCTTCGAGACCTACACGGCACTGGCGTTCCTCGTCCGCGAACGCTTCGTGCGCGCGACCGAGGGCGACGAGCTCCTCGCCATCG
>JAGQRC010000282.1 GCA_020425835.1 Planctomycetota bacterium
CCCCTCCGCCGCCGACCTCCTCGGGGAGGGCCGCCCCGAGCAGCCCCAACTCCCCGAGCTGCGCCAAGGCGTCGGACGGGAAGCGCGAGTGCTCGTCGATCGACTCCGCGTTCGGAGCGAGTTCGTTGTCGGAGAAGTCCGCGACCATCTCGCGGATGTCTCGATGCTCTTCGGTCAGGTGGATCACGGTGTGCTCACTCCCCTGAATTGGACTTCTTGGATCTCTCGTTCGCCGACTCGGAGGCGTCGATCTCGCCCTGGCGAGCGAGCGCTTCGACCTCTTCGACGAACCGTGCTTCCCCGCGCGCGATGCGCTCTGCGGCTTCCCTGGCGATGTCTCGACCTCCGACGCGCGCCCACGCGCGCTCCAACCAACGATCCTCGAGACGGCGTCGCACGCGTCGTTCGACCCGGGTGACCGCGCGCTCGGGACGAGCGTCGGCCCGATGCTGCCGGGCGGCCTCGAGGATGACCTCGACGAGATCGTCGAGACCGCGCCCCTCGTGACAGCTCACCGCCAAGGGCTCGGCCTCGTCACGCTCGTGGGCGAGCTGACGGACCACGCGAAGCGTCTCGTCCGCGCCGGGACGATCGGACTTGTTGACGACGATCCGATCGACGACCTCCATCAGCCCTCCCTTGAGGAACTGGATCACGTCGCCACCCTCGGGCGAGATCAGCAGGAACACCGCGTCGGCTTCGCCGGCGATCCCCATCTCCAACTGACCCACGCCGACCGTCTCGATGAGCACGATGCCGAAGCCCGCGCGCGCCAGGAGCTCGGCGACCTCGTCGGTCGCCCCGGCCAGTCCACCGACGCCGCTCCGGCTCGCGAGGCTCCGGATGAAAACGCCATCGTCATCCTGGTGCCCGCGCATCCGCAAGCGATCCCCGAGGAGCGCGCCGCCGGAGATCGGACTGGTCGGATCGACCGCGACCACCGCCACCCGCTCCCCGGCCCGGCGGAGACGACCGATCAGCTCCGCGACGAGCGAACTCTTCCCGACCCCCGGTGCACCGGTGATGCCGAGCCGGAAGGTCCCCGAGCCATCGGCGAGAAGTGCGAGTAGGGCATCCCCGCGCTCGTCCCTCGACTCGACCCAGGTCAACGCTCGCCCCAACGCACGGCGGCGGCCCGCCCGCACCGAGTCCGCGAGCGCGGTCACCTCGTCCTTCACGACGCCTCGGTCGGCGAAGCTCTTCGTTGGGCGCGGTCGCTCAGCGTGTTCCTCGAAATGACCAAGCGCTGGACCTCGCTCGTGCCCTCGTAGATTTCGGTGATCTTCGCATCCCGGAGCAATCGTTCCGCGGGGTAACCCCGCCGGACCCCGTCGGCACCGAGGATCTGCACACACGACCGAGCCGCGCGATTGGCCACCTCCGAGGAGAACAGCTTCGCCTTGGAGGCCTCGAGCGTGTGCGACTGCTTCTGGTCCTTCCGCCATGCGGCGCGGTAGGTGAGCATTCGCGCGGCCTCGATCTCCGTCGCCATGTTCGCGATCTCGAACTGGACGGCTTGGCTCTTGATCAAGGGCCGACCATCGCGGTGGGCCTCGTTCGCGTAGTCCATCGCACAGTCGAGGCACGCCTGAGCGATGCCGACCCCCTGCGTCGCGATGCCGATCCGCCCTCCGTCGAGGGTGTGCATGGCGATCTTGAACCCTTGCCCCTCCTCGCCGATGAGATTCGCCGCCGGCACCTCGAGGTCCTCGAAGACGAGCTGCACGGTGTCCGATCCGCGGATCCCGAGCTTGCGCTCCTTCTTGCCCACCTTGAAGCCGGGGAACTGGCTCTCGACGATGAAGGCGCAGATACCCTTGGATCCCTGGGAGGGATCGAGCGTGGCGAACGTGATGATCACCTCCGCATAGCCGCCGTTGGTGATCCACGCCTTCGTCCCGTTGAGGATGTACTTGTCACCCTCGCGACGACAGGTCGCCTGGATCCCGGCCGCGTCGGAGCCGAAGTTCGGCTCGGTGATGGCGTACGCCCCGAGTCGCTCGCCGGTGGCGAGCTGCGGTAGGTATCGCTTGCGCTGGTCGTCGTTGCCGAAATGGATGAGCGGGTTGGACAACAGCGAGTTGTGCACGGAAACGGTCACGCCGGTCGACGCGCAACCGCGGTGGATCTCCTCGAGCGCACAGGTCAACGCCCGGTTGTCGAGACCGAGTCCTCCGTGCGACTCCGGAATCAGGATCCCCATGAACCCGAGATCCGCGAGCTTCTGGATGTTCTCCTTGGGATACTCCTCGGCCCGATCGTGACGATCGGCGTTCGGGATCAGGATCTTGTCGCTGAACTCCCGGGCGGTTTCCTGGATCTGACGGTGTTTCTCGTTCAAATCGAACACGGCGTGATCGACCTTTCTGCAAGTCAGGACGAACGAACGGCTCCCGCAGCCCGTTGAAGACTCGTTCCCACCGAGAGCCAGGCTCTCCGCAGAATCTCGAACTCAGGCTCGAACACTCTCAACGGACGCGGGGCTGCCCCCGGCGCGAACGCTCACGATTCGTAGCGATAGAAGCCTTGGCCGCTCTTCCTCCCGAGATGGCCGGCCGCGACCATTCGCTTCAGGAGCGGGCAGGGTCGATACTTGGAGTCCCCGAGTCCATCGTGGAGCACCTCCATGATGTGGAGACAGACGTCCAATCCGATGAAGTCGGCGAGGGTCAGCGGCCCCATCGGGTGGTTCATTCCGAGCTTCATCACCTCGTCGATCGCCTCCGGTGTCGCGACGCCCTCCATGACGCAGAAGATGGCTTCGTTCAGCATCGGGAGGAGCACTCGGTTGGAGACGAATCCCGGGTAGTCGTTCACCTCCACCGGCGTCTTACCGAGACGGCGTGAGAGGTCCATGATGCCCGCGCAGGTCGCGTCGCTCGTCGCGTGACCCCGGATCACCTCGATGAGCTTCATGATCGGCACCGGATTCATGAAGTGCATACCGATGAATCGGTCGGGGTTCGACGTCGACGCCGCCAGCTCGGTGATGGAGATCGATGAGGTGTTGGAGGCGATGATCCCTCCGGCCCCGATCGTCTCGTCGAGCGCGCGGTGGATCCCGAACTTCAGGTCGCGCTGTTCCGGCACCGCCTCGACGGCCAACAGCGCCCCCTTGCCCGCGGCGATCTCACCGGCGAACCGGATGCGCCCGAGCGCGGCATCGGCATCGCTCTGGGTGAGCTTCTCCTTGCTGACCAGCCGACCGAGGTTCTTCTCGATGGTCTGGCGAGCACGATCCAGCGAGGCCGGGAAGGTATCGACGAGCACGACATCGAAGCCGGACTGAGCGAAGACCTGGGCGATCCCGTTGCCCATGGTTCCCGCGCCGACCACCAGTACTTGATTCAGGGAGTCTGCAAAGCTCATCGGTTTCGAGTGGTCTTTCCTTGCGGAGACTTGCATGATCCAGCCGCTCGGCTGGGAGCCAGTTGCGTCGACCGTTGCGAGAAGCCGGAGGCCGTCCGATCGCAGCACCTCCGATCGCGGCCTCCTCCGACGGCACCCATCGTCCGTCGCCGACGGCCTTCCGCCAAGAGCGATGGCGAGCGACCGGTGCCGCCGGAGCCCGCGACCAGCGCGGCCCGCCACCAGCGCGAGCCCGCCACCAGCGCGAGCCGGTGGACCGGTGCCAGCGCGGGGGCGATCCGCAGTTCGGCCTGACGACCTGCGTCGGTGCGGCCTGCCGACCTGCGTCGATCTCCACGGAACGGTTCGCAAATCGAAAAATGGGCGAGGATTATAGAAACAGCCCCGACTCGAAGCAAGCGGATCGAATCTCGCCCCAACGCGCGATCTGGAACCGAGCTACGCGCTCTGAGGAGGAGCGGTGATCGAGGTCCGAGACCTGTCGAAAACGTTCACGGTCCACAAGAAGGCGCCGGGTCTCCTCGGCTCGCTGCGGTCACTGGTCGCGCGGGAGAAGGTAGAGAAAGAGGCCGTCCGCGCCGCCCGATTCGACATCGCCGAGGGTGAGATCGTCGGGCTGATCGGCGCCAACGGCGCGGGCAAGACGACGCTCGTGAAGATGCTCGCGGGGATCATCCACCCGACGTCGGGCGACGCTCGCGTCCTCGGACATCGGCCGTGGGAACGGCACAACGACTTCCGTCGCCACATTGCCTTGATCATGGGGCAGAAGGCCCAGCTCTGGTGGGACCTCCCCGCGGGGGACTGCTTCCTCTTGCTCCGCGAGATCTACCGCATCGATGCGGATCGGTACACGGAGAGACTCCGCTACCTCACGCGGGTCCTCGATGTCGAAGAGCAGGTGCACGTCCAGATCCGTCGACTGTCGCTCGGTGAGCGGATGAAGATGGAGCTGATCGCAGCGCTCCTGCACTCCCCGCGCGTCGTCTACCTCGACGAGCCGACGATCGGTCTCGACCTCACCGCTCAGCGCGCGATCCGCGACTTCCTCCTCGCCTACCGCGAGGAGCATCGGCCGGCCATGATCCTGACGAGCCATTACATGGAGGACATCGAGCGTCTCTGCGAGCGGATCATCATCCTGCGGGAAGGCCGAGTGATCTACGACGGCCAGCTCCGAGACGTCGTGAGCACCTTCGCGACCCACAAGAGCGTCGTCGCCCACCTGCGCGGCGTCGAGGGAGAGATCCACCGCCACGAGGCGGTCTCGGCGATCGCCGAGTTCGAGTCGATCGATCCGACCGAGGTGCGACTCCGCGTCCCTCGCGATCGGGTCGCCGAGGCCTCGTCCGCGCTGCTCGCACACTATCCCGTCGCCGACCTCGCGATCGAAGAGCCGGACATAGGGACGATCATCGAGGGCATCATCCGTCGTCGCGGGGGCGATGATTCATCCGCAGAGCCCGAGGCCACCCGATGAGGCTGCGACTCCTGCGCGACGTCTTCGTGATCGAGGCGAAGCGAACGATGAGCTATCGCGCCGACTTCTGGATCTCGGTGGTCGGCGGGCTGATCGCCGGCATCGCGGTCCCCACCTTCATGTGGTCGTGGGTCTTCCAGTGGGAGGCCGCGGAGGGAGGGACGATCGGCGGCCGAACCCTGGGGCAGATGGTCGCGTACTACATCGCGTGCGCGCTGGCCGCGAAGGTCGTCCGCGGCGCCGACCTGCCGATGACGATCGCCACCGACATCTACCAGGGAGGACTGACGCGCTACCTGCTGTTCCCGATCCGGTACGCGCCGTTCAAGTACGCGGAGCAGGCCGGGGCCATGGTCCCGAACCTCCTGCAGCTCACCCTGTTCGGCAGTTTGTTCCTCCTCGTGCTCGATCTCCCCGATGGCATCCGGGTGACGCCCGCGACCGTCGCGATGGCGATCGGGATGCTCTGGGTCGGCAACCTGCTGTACTTCCTGATGGCCTATCCGCTGCAACTGGTCTCGTTCTGGGCCGACAACGTCTGGAGTCTGCTGGTGATGCTGCGCTTCGTCACCTCGCTCCTCGGCGGGGCGATGCTCCCGCTCGAGCTCTTCCCGAGCGCTTGGCAGACGTTGCTTCCCTACACACCGTTCCCCGTCCTCTTCTACCTCCCGGTCCAGACGCTCCTCGGTCAGGTGGAGACGGCCGCGTGGCTCGAGGGGATGTCGGTCGGCCTCGCTTGGTGCCTCGCGATCATCGCCGTCACCAGTGGGATCTGGCGTCGCGGAACGCTGCAGTACACGGGGGTCGGGATATGATGCGA
>JAGQRC010000283.1 GCA_020425835.1 Planctomycetota bacterium
TCCAGCACCTCGACCGGAATGTCGGTCCCGAGCAACCCGGCGGTCTCGAACAAGGGTCGCGTCGACTCGGACATCGGCTCGAGGCGACGAGCGAGGAGGTCGACGTACTGGCTCGGCAGGTTGCCGAGGATGACCTCCGGTGCGACCTCCGGGCGAATCGACCAGGTCGAGCCGGTTCGCCGATAGAACGTCGGCCCGCCGTCGATCCCGGTCGACAGCGCGACGACGTACTCCTCGGTCATCCCGACGTGTCCGCCGGTGCGGTCGAGTATCCACTCGGGGAGCCCGGGCGCGTAGTCGCGATGAACCGTCCCGGGGTACTGCCGCTCGAGCAACGTCTCGACCTCGACGGCGGTCCACGGCGTCAGCATCGTTCGACTGAGTCGAGGGCCAGGCTCGATGAACTCGTCGAGCGCTGACGACTCGGACTCCGGTCGACGGTCCCCCTCCCCGATCGTCGCGAACGCGATCACCGGGACACGGTCCTCGAGACAGCGATCCAGCACCGAGTGCAGGAGCTCGAGCGAGGCGGAGTCCGCGTACTCGAGATCGTCGAGCAGGATGACGCAAGGCGTCGACGTCGCGGCGCTCGAGATGAGCCGGAACCATCGGTAGACCCGGGTGTGCGAGTCCTCGAGCTCGACGTCGTGCCCGACGAGCTGCGACGCGAAGAACTGGACGTTGCTCGAGCCACGGCCGAGGAACTCGATCAGTCGAGCCCGCGCGGTCTCCTCGAGCGACTCGTCGCGCTGTTCGGTCTCGACGATGGAGAGGAGGTGACGCAGGAGATCGTGCGCCACCTTCAGTCGTTGCCCGACACCGCTGCGAGCGTTCGCGCGAAGACAGCGGTACCCGAGGGACCGCGCCGTTCGATCGAGGTGGTCGAGAGAAGTCGTCCGCCCGTTCCCCGACGCTCCCGCGATGACGTGGAGCATCCCGGGCTCACCGGTGATGCCGTGGAGCCGGGCCTCCAGCGCACCCCACTCTCGACGCGCCACCCGCGCGTCCGTGCGCTCCTCGACCGAGACGGTCGAAGGTCGAGCCGACACCGTCCGCTCCTCGTCGCCGACGCGCACGCGCACCGTCGGCAACCGACACGATCCCGCGTGGCTCGGGATCAGCGGCACGAGCACTTCGCTCACCGCGTTGGGCTCGAGCCTGCGCGACGCGGGGGAAGCGCCGATCGCCCAGTCGCCGCCGCGATCGACCTCGAACTCCACGTCGCATGCGTTGGGCGCGGTGTTCTCGAAGAACACCCGCAGCGTCACCGGCTCACCGACGGTGACGAGTCGCTGGAGCGGCTGTGCGCTGGCGGTCCACGCGGTCAACTCGCGGAGCTGGGAGACCGTGCCATCGGTGAGGACGGGCACGGCGTCGTGCAAGCTCTGCAGCCGTCGGTGCGGGTCCTTCTCGAGGCACAGCTTGATCAGTCGGACGATCGGCTCCGGGACCTGCTCGTCGAGCAGGTCGTACGGGGGCGGCTCGGTGATGATCCGACTCAGCAGCACCCCGGTGTTCGCGCCGTCGAACGCGCGGCGTCCGGTGATGGCCTCGAACAACAGGCAGCCGAACGCCCAGATGTCGGCCGAGGATCGGCTGCGCGCGCCTTGCAGAGTCTCCGGGCTCATGTAGCTCGGCGTGCCCATGATCGGACTCTGCGTGAATTCGCTCGAGACCTCCGGAACGATCGACCGCGCGAGACCGAAGTCGAGGACCTTCACCTTGCCGTCGTCGCGAATCATCACGTTCGCCGGGCTGAGATCGCGATGGGCGACCCCTTGATCGTGCGCGGCGGCGAGCGCCTCGGCGATCTGACGGAATGCGTGCTTGACCGTGTCGATGGTCAGGGACCCGCGACGGAACAGGGTGCCGAGCGTCTCGCCCTCGATGTACTCGAGGATCAAGTAGTGGCCCTCGGGGGAGTGCTCGAAACTGTAGATCGCGCCGATGTTGGGGTGTTGCAGCGAGGCGAGGAGACGCGCCTCTCGCTGGAAGCGCTCGATCCGGAGGTGATCCCGATCGACGTCCCACTTGATCGACTTGATGGCGACCCGTCGATCGAGCTGGGTGTCGTGACCCTCGTAGACGACCCCCATGCCGCCGCGACCGAGCTCTCGCACCACCCGATAGTGACGGATGGTCCCCGCCTCGACCGGCCCCGGCGTCGCGGACTCGCGAGACCCCGGAGGGCGCGCCTCGATCGGAAGCGACGCGGTCGCAGGGACCGCCCGCGGCTCGTCGCTGCGACCGAGCATCGGCTCGATCAGATGACGGACATCGCGGTACTTCTCGAGGATCCGGTCGGTCTGGCCCGGATGGTCCTGACACTCGAGGAAACCTTCGAGTGCTCGCTCCAACTCGTCGAACTCTGCCATGGGCTCGATTCTGCGGCCACGAACCGCTCGGCTCAAGCCTGGGACGATCCCGGGCCGTGTCGTCCCGGGATCGAGATCTCCACCCCGAGTGTCACGGCGCGACGCAATCGAACGGGTCCCCACCAGCGGGATCGGGATAGGGCGCGGGGGGCGGTGGCCCCCCGGTGAACAGGAAGCTCAACAGGTAGATCGCGTCGGCGACGTTGACATCGCCGGAGTCGTTGCCGTCGAGCGCGGTCTCGCACACGAGAAGCTCCCCACCCTGGAACAGGAACGACAGCATCGAGATCACATCCGCGACGTCGAGCGTTCCATCCCCGTTGGCGTCTCCGCGGATGAAGAAGACCGAGGCCTCGATCTCGTTGAGGGTGCTGGTCGTGACCCCGACGACATCGAGGACCAGCGCGAGCGACGAGACGTTGGTGGCGAAATCGAAGCCGCCGACGACGTTGTCATCCTCGAGCTGGAACGAGAGGGACATCCCGGTCGGCGTTCCGACCCCCCCGGCGACGGAGACTTCGATGACCGTGAACTGACCCTCGCTGCTCCCGGTGTCGGAGACCCAAGCGGTGCCGCCGCTCGGGCCGAACGGATCGATCAGCGCGACGCCGTTGAGGCCGAACGCCGCGGCGGCCCCGGGGTTCGGGTGCGCGAAGCTCGCATCACTCTCCGCCTGGCCGGACCCGGCAGCGAGCACCGCCAACAGCTCACAGCCATCCGGGCCGGCGAGGAGCAGGACGTCATCCCCACCGCTCGAGCTCGGCCGCGCGGCCAGACCACCTGGAGGACCGATCACCGGTGCCCCACCCGGATCGGTGACGAAGAGATGCGGTGCCGCGAGGAGCGTCAGCCCTCCGGACGGCTGTACCTCGAAGGCGCGGATCTCGATCTGCTGACCGGGCGCACCGCCGGCGATGTAGAGACGCGCCGCGCCGCCGCCTCCGGGCTGGTCGACGTACGCACAACCGGTCGCGCCGAAGTTGCCGTCGAACACGTCGGTGAACTCCTGGAAGAGACCGGTGCCGTCGACCGAGTAGCCGACGACGACCTGGTCCTGCGGATCGGTGATGTACGACGCGGTCGGGTTCGTCGGGCCGAGGAGCGCGAAGCCACCCCCGCCCGCCGGACCGGTCGACACGTCGAACGGGTTGAGCAGGTCCCCGTCGAAGATCAACTCCTGCGAAGCGAGCACCGCGCCGGAGCCGGCGGTGATCGAGCAGCCGACGCGCGGACTCTGGAACGCGCCGCTGGAGCCGATCACCTCGATCGAGTAGGTGCCGGAGGCCGGGAGCGCGAAGCTGAAACTCGTCGCGGCGGGGCCCGGTTGCGTCGCGGTCGGGACATCGTCGACGCGCACCTCGATCGACGAGTAGGACTGGTTCCCGAGCGTTCCGGGATCGACGTCCACCGGAATCGTCCAGCTCAACTGCACCGTGGTTCCGTCGTTCGTGCAGGTCAGTCCCTGGACGGGGAGGATCGGAACGGTCGCCGAGGGATCGTCGAGCGCGTCGAAGACATCGCTCCCCGCCTCGAGCTCGAGGGTGTTGACGTAGCCATCACCGTCGAAGTCGAAGAACGAGCGCACCGCGGGGTCGCCGTCGGGGAACTGGACGAACGCCTGCGTGTACGCCGTCGAGTCGCCGAGGATCAAGGCATCGCTGCCGACCGTCGCGCCGATCCCCGTCAGCGGATTCGCCGGCGCGACGGTGGTCGGATCGACGAGCGCCACGCTGCCATCGGCGCGCGAGATCCACGGCAGCCCGCGACCGTCGATCGCCAGTCCGGTCACGTCCGAACCGGCGCCGAGCGGATAGACATCGATGGCGCCTCCGGGGCGCAGCCGATACAGCGCCGGCGACGTCACGAGACCGCCGACGACCCACGCTTCGCGGGCACCGCCGGCCCCGGGTCGACGGCGCACCGCGATCGCCCGGGCGCTCGGCACGTTGAACGACTCCACGAGTGAGCCATCGCTCGCGACGCGCTCCACCCGGCCGAGCACCCGGAGACAGACCCAGGCGAACCCGGCGCGATCGACGGCAACGGCGACCGGATCGAACGCGCCGTACGGCACGACCGCTCCGATCGAGCCGGAACGGTTCACGCGGTAGAGAAAGCCGAGAACGGTGTCGGAGGCGGCGATCCACATGCTGCCGCTCGCATCCGCCGCGAGCGAGAGCGGCGGGGCGTCGAGGTTGATCGCCGGACCGATGACTCCGTCGCCGGGGTCGATGCCGCCGGCGGGCCCGTCCCCACCGAAGATCGTGCGTCCGAACGCATTGACGACGGTCAGCGACGACTCGGCCGCGTTGCCGACCCAAGCGTTGCCGCGACTACTGATCGCGACGCTCGTCGGCGCGTCGCCGGTCACGATGACGTCGGAGGGCGTGCCGAACACGAAGACCTCGGTGCCCAGCGCATCGACACGCCGGACGGTGTCGCTGTCTCGGTAGGCGATCCATGCGACGCCGTTCGGATCGACCGCGATACCGTTCGGGGTGAGGAGGCCGCCGCTGGCGATGGTCGTGCCGACGACCCCCGCCGGCGAGACCGATGTCACGGTGTCGTCCAGCGTCGACGCGACCCAGACCTGGCTGATCGGGGCCGACGCGGCGAGCACTCCGCCCGCCAGGGTGCTGTCGGGAACGACCGGTCCGCCGACCGTCGCGACCTCCACGGAGATCGGTGGTGAACCCTGACCGTCGACGATGGGGAGCTCGATCGTCTGACCGGCCGACAACGCGGGAACGGTCACTCGCAGCTCCCCCAACTCGAGGAACCCCGGGCCCCGAACCACGAGACTCGAGGTCGAGAAGACGACGCCGATGCCGACGAACTCGGGACCGGTCTGCACGCCGACGAACTCGCTCGGCCCCGACAGCGCGGGGTTCGGCAAGTAGGCGTCGAAGGCGAGCGGAGTCGGGATCTCGACTCCCAACGAGTAGCCGAGGATCGGCTGCGAGACGACGGCGTCCAATGTCAGGCGAGCGGTTCCTGCGATACCGGGTGAGACGGAGACGACCCCGAGTCCCATGGAGTCGGCGTGCGCGATCGAGAGCGGCGCCCCGATACCGATGAGAACGAGAATCACGATCCACGAACGCCGTCGCGAGCCGCTCGGCGGTCGAACGGTCATCGAGGGATCCCATCGCATTCGAGGAGAGTCGAGCATCACGGACCGAGACCATTCCACTGCAGTCGGTCGCGCCGAACGACCACAGAGCCCAGCGAGAGTCTTGCGCCCGGGAAGGTCCCCCCTTGCCCAGTCACCCCCG
>JAGQRC010000284.1 GCA_020425835.1 Planctomycetota bacterium
ACGGGCTTTCTCCTTTCGAAGGAGAGAGCATCCCGTAGCCCATTGGGACGATCTGTCCGAATCGCGGACCACCCTCGATACAATCTCGGCTCATGCCAACGCCGGATCCCAGTGTGGAGGCCTCGATGACCTCGCCCCGAAACCCGAAGACCCCGACGACATCGATTCGCTCCCGAGCCGCCGGGAACGCGATCTTGGTCGCCCTGATCGTCATCGTGATTCTCGCGGTCGGAGCGGGACTCGGGCTGTACTTCCTGCAAGGTCCGCGGCCCGCGAAGTCGCCCAGCGGTCGGAGCGACGCCACGCCTTCGGCCAGCTCTACCATCGTCGAGACCTTCGTCACCCAGAGCGTGGTGGTGACCCACGATTCGGGGGGCATCTTCGGCGCCCGAGTGGTCGCCTATCGGGACGCAGGAAACGGTTTCGACACGACGCCGACCGCCGTCGCGCAGTGCGACGATCGAGGGGTCGCGGCACTCTCGCTCCCGACCGGCGTCTACCGCTTCGAGACACGCGCTGAAGGGTACGGCGCGTCGGCGGTCGAGCGCGCGGTCTCTCCCGACCCCGAGCCGATCACGGTAGTACTGACTCCGGGTCGCGCCATGACGGGGTACGTGACCGATGCCAACGGTCTCCCGATCGCAGATGCGACGATCGTGGCGAAGCGGGAACCTTCGATCTCCGGCAACCACCCGATCCTCTGGGCCCATGGACTCCTCGAACTCGAGGAACTTCGGACGGCGCCGCCTCACGAATGCACCAGCACCACCGACGGCTACTTCGAGCTCTCCGGCCTGAAGGACGCGCCGCACTGGGTCCAAGTGACTCACGACGGGTACAGCGAGTGGATCCAGAGCGGAGTGACGATCGACCGCTCTCCGGTCGCAGTGCAGCTGGCCCCGAGCGTGCCGTTGGAGCTGCGGATCGTCGACGCCGCCGGCGCGCCGATCGGCGACGCTCACATCGAGATCCG
Organism: Planctomycetota bacterium; assembly: GCA_020425835.1. The sequence goes on from JAGQRC010000284.1 coordinate 974, forward strand.
CGCACGGATGAGAACGGGCGTGGATCTGATGCGAACCCTGATCGAGTTGGGTAGCCCGACGGTCTTCGCCGGGAGCACGGACGCGCAAGGCAAGCTGTCGTGCCCACGCTGCGGAGGAAGTCCGCAGTACTCGATTCGAGTGACCGCCCCTCGCTTCCAGCCTCTGGACGCGGTCGCCGATCGAGATTCGCGTGGTCTCGAGTTGGAGCTGACCCTCCAGGAGGGCCATGAGATTCAGGGGGTCGTCCTCGGACCGGACGACCAGCCATTGCCCGGGGCGAGAGTTCGCGTTCATGCCTCGACCACCGCGCCGAACGAGGCGCAACCCGAAATCGCGGAGACCGACGAACGAGGCGCATTCCACTTCGACACGTTGCCCCTCGTCACCCACACCGTCGCCGTGATGCACCCCGAGTTCGCGACGACTCGCCAATCCAACGTGCTCCCCGATGCCGGCTCGCTGACCCTGCGGTTGAGCCCGGGCGCGGTGATCGCGGGCAGAGTGGTCGACTCGAGAAACGGCGAGCCGCTCCGCGCGGCCACCGTTTCCACCTCCGACCCGAGCGGGATCCGCCGACAGGTCGTCACGGATGGCGCCGGGAGGTTTCGGATGGCAGGGATCACCGCCAACTCCGACCTCGCGATGTTGACGGCACACGCCCCGGGCTACGCGCAATCGACGACGGATCCCCTGACCGCGCGCGTCGGTGAAGAGACGAACGTGGGAGACCTCACCCTGGAGCGCTGCGGGAGCATCACGGGCACGGTATGGGACGCGAACGGGTCCGCAGTCGCGGGTGCGTTGATCCTGGCCGTGGGTCCGGGTCGAGAAGGTGCGGCCGGAGAAGCCCCCCACAGCCGGGCCACGCGAAGCTCCGCGGATGGTCGATTCGTGATCGACGAGGTCTATCCGGACAGCGAGATCCGGCTTCTCGGCGTACACTCCGACTTCCTGCTCTCGAGGTCCCTGCCCTTCGCGGTGCAGCCGGGGGAGGCCGTCGTCGATCGAGAGCTGGTCCTCAGCCGGGGCGGGCAGGTCTCCGGTCTGGTCCGTGATCGCGATGGGAATCCCATCGTGGGCGCAACGGTCGCCGTGCAGCCTGGTGGAGTTGCCACCGCACTCGACATCACGACACTCTCGTCCGCGGTGACCGACTCGACCGGGCGTTTTCTCTTGGCCGGACTGGCCACCGGCGCCTACTCGTTGATCGCCGAAGCGGAGGGCTACTTCGCCGGCACGATCGAAGGCCTCGACGTCGTCGCGGGGACAGCGATCGATTGGATCGAGCTGACCCTCCAGCGGGGCCACTGGATCTCGGGTCGGGTCACCGGCGTGGACGGGACTCCGATCGCAGGCGCCGAAGTTCGAGTGACCGACACCTCGGACGGGTTCCGAAGGCTCAGCCAACGCACCGATGCCAATGGGGGCTACCGTCTCGAACCACTGGGGGAGTACCCGGTCGACGTTCGCGTCACGGCCAAGGGCTATGCCGAAGCCGAGCGAACGGAGCAACGGGTCGATACGGGTGACGTGGACTTCGCCCTCAACCGACCCGGCGTCTTCAGGGGACGCGTCGTCGACCTCGAGGGTGACCCGATCACGTCCTTCGGCGTCAAGCCGTACCGGATCTTCGGAGAGAAGGAGATCCTGCTGAAGACCCGATCCTTCCAGTCGCGAACCGGGTTCTTCGAGATCGACGACCTCCCGGGCGGGTACACCTACCGCCTGCTCTTCGGTGCGCCCGGCTGCGGTAGCACGGACGAGATCGTGGACGTCGTGGACGACACCGTGACCCAACTGGGCGAGATTCGGATCGAGCGGGGGAAGATCGCCAAGGTCCGGGTGATCGACGAGCTCACGGGAGAGCCGATCTCGCAGGTCAAGGTATCGAGCCTCAGAGTCGGCGCCTTCCTCGACTCGGAATTCGACGAGCTCCCCGCGTCGAGCCGGAACACGCGTCGCTCGGTCACGGATCGGGAAGGGCGTTGCGAGGTCGGGGGTATCGCCATCGATCCCGTCCCCCTGCTCTTCACCCACCTGAAGTACAGCGAGCAGGTGGTGGAGCTCGGAACGGGGGACACCGAGACGGACGTCTTCCTCAGCCCGGGCGGCTGGATCTCTGGCACGGTTCGAAGCGCGTACAACGCCCCGATGGCGGGACTCGAAGTCCGTTGCACCGGCTCGTCACGCGACCGCGTGACCAACACGAGTAGCCGGGGAACGTTCACGTTCGAGGGGCTCGAGCCGGGCAACTACGCCGTGATCGTCCGGCTCGCTGGCGGAGGGAAGCGAGAGAACGCGCGGTTCGGGGCGAGCGTTGTCTCCGGCGAGGAGACGGTGCTCGTTTGCAGATTGCCGGCGCCCGACAAGGGCGAGCGCGGCGAAGAGGCCAAGGATGACAAGGCGCGCCGAAAGGGTGACCGTGGAGACGGACGCGACGATCGCGGACGGGGCGACGGTCGGGACCGAGACGATCGCAACGGCCGGGACCGCGATCGAGACGGGCGCGATCGAGACGGGCGAGGCAACGGGAGCCGCGGTGGAGGTTCCGACCCTCGGGGTGGTTCCGGCGGGCATTGACCCCGCTCGCGTCGCAGCCGATCCTCTACCGGACCGTTCGCACTCGGTCTCCACGCAACATGGGAAGTCTCTCGATGAACCGCGCCCTGACCTTCACCCTGATCGGCCTTGCGGCCAGCCTCTTCGCATGCGCCACGAGCTCCACCCTTCTCCGCATGCACGCGGTGGGGACGAGCGATCTCGGAATACTGGCGGGGGCATGCGGAGAGGACGGCGCTTCGTGCTCGAAGGTCATCTCGAGCCGCTGGGGCGTCTTCCCGCCGCGAGCGGCCGACGAGCCCGCACCCGATGAGGGAACGGACGCTGGAACCCGTGTTGCCGATCCGAGCGACGGAATCCCGGTCGCCGCGCTGGGGCTCTTCTACTTCACCGGTCTCGCGCTCTGGTTCGGACTGATCGGTCGACCCACCGGGCGCGCGGTGCACTTGCACCGCGCCCTGAAGGTCCTCTCCGTCTTCGGGGGGATCGCGTCCCTGACGTTCCTGGGATTGATGTTCGCCTCGGTGGGACTCTGCTCCCTTTGCCTCATGTCACACCTCGCGAACTTCGTGATCATCGCGGCGCTGTTCCTCCTTCCGACCGGAGACCCCTCGGCTCCGACGATGCCCCGACCTCGTCTCGCAGCGACCTTCGTCGTCCTCCTGCTCGCGGCGTGGACCGCGGAGTGGAAGGGTTACCGGGCGGCGCGCGCAGAGCTCTACGACGCTCAGCTGTCCGAGGTGCAGAAGAACATGGGAGAGGTGCTGGAGCGAGACGCGCAGCAGGTCGAGGTCGCGCAGCTCCAACAAGAGGTGCAGGATCTGCGGTCGCGGTTGGGTGAGCTGGAAGAGCTGAAGAACGACGCCGATCGGCTCGAAGCGCTCCACCTCCAGGAGGAGCCGGTGGAGCTCGACATCCGCGACGACGATCCTCGCATCGAGCACCACGGTGGACGTCGAATGCAGATCGTGATGTTCGGGGACATCGAGTGCGAGCACTGCGCCGAGTTCTACGACTTCCTGCGGGCCGAGGTGCTTCCGCTGTTCCGGGGAAACCTGGAGGTCGTCTACAAGCACCTGCCGTTGTCCGTGCACAAGAACGCGATCCCCGGCGCGAGAGCGTTGGAGGCGGCGCGCGTGCAGGGCAAGTTCTGGGAGATGCACGACTACTTGCACGACCGCCGGGAGCAACTGAGCTCGGTCGACTACCTGCGCGTCGCCGGGGAGTTGGGGCTCGACGTGTCGCGGTTCGAGCAGGATCTCCGGTCGGACGAGCTGATGCGTCGAATCAACGAGGACATACGAACCGGGATGCGACTCGGGCTGAAGAGTACGCCCGCGGTGTTCCTCAACGGCCGTCCCGTCAAGAAACTCTTCCGGAGCAACATCGGGTTCTGGAAACTGCGCGCGGACATCGTCCGGCGGTCGCGGGAGCGGGCGAATCAGAGCTGGTGACGAGTCTGCCGACCGAGGCCACCTCAGAGAGCCCGCTCCGGCGGTTTCACAGTCTCTCGAAGGTCCGTTCCTTGGTCATCTCGCCATACATTGCATTCCAGCGTGAGAAAAAACGGCACAATTGACAAAACGCACAACCGTTGTCTTTTGGAAAGTCCCAAACTCAGGAAAGACGCAGTCTTCGGTTGGCTGGGGTGGCGAAACCACTATCATATCGCCTGGAACGTTGGGTGAAGTGACGCTGGATTGCCGTGTGAACATTCCAGAGCGCGCACCCGAGTGGCTCGCTTCCCGAACAGGACTGGTTTCGCTGTAGGGCGGGCGTCGAGAAGCCCCGGTCTTATCCTGGGTGCGCTGGCGCGCTCTCGCGGAACGCATTGGGCTCAGAGAAGACGTTCTCAAGAAAGAAATGAGACCTGGCACCGACGCCATGGGGTCGGTCCCGGGTAACTGCTGGCCTCGCGGCCTTGGAGCGGCCGCGAGCCCAGACGGCAATGTCGGGCCGGTGAGTGTCCGGCCCCGCGAAGTTCTTTTCAGGTCAACTTCCCCGAGGAAAGGGAGAAGACGCACATGCGAAGACTGCTGTGTACCTGCGTCGTCGTTCTGATGGCCGCGATGGCACCGTTGGCCCTCGCGCAGCCGGCGA
>JAGQRC010000285.1:0-3400 GCA_020425835.1 Planctomycetota bacterium
CCCCGACCCGCTCGCCAGCCGTTTGGCAGCACTGCCGCTCATCGATCCGCCCGGCGGGTGGTCCGGTGCGCTCGATCTCTGGAAGCGAAAGGCCCTCTTGAGTGTCGGCTCGACCGGTGGAGCGTCGGCCGCGGTCAGCGGAGGAGGAGTGATCTTCATGTCGACCAAGTGGATCTGGGCGGCGGGCATCGCCGTCGCGGTGGGGCTCGGATTCGTCGGAGGGCGGACCTCTCTCGACTTCTTCCGCTCGCGACCCTCGTCGGCCGACGTCTCGGACGCCCGATCGTCGGCGGCGGACGTCGTCGCGTCCGATCTCGAGGCGACGGTGGACCGACTCGAGGCGGAGAACCGCGAGCTTCGGCGAGACCGCGACGCTCGACGCGCCGAAGCGGAGCGGCTGTCCTCCGAGTTGGCCGCGGTGTCGGCGCGGGTCGACACGATGGACAAGACCGCGTCGGGCGGGGGACCCCCCCATGGGCCGGTGTTCACGTTCGGCGTCAGTGGGCAGCTCGAAGCGGTCCACGAGGCCAACTGGCCGGAGATCGCCGACTCATCCCAACGGATCGCGGAGGACGTCCGCGAGATCCTGAGCTACCAGGAGTCCGGCGAGAAGCCTCCGCGGGAGCTGTTGATCCACCTGCAAGAGCACACGGAGCGGGTGCGGAAGTACGAGTACCGCACCATCGGGAAGCTGCCCACGGCGGGGCGGCACAACGGCGAGCTGACGCATCCGATCTCGTTGACCAACACCTTCGCGCAGATCCTGGAGACGGCGGGGGCTCCTCTGACGCCGGAGCAGATTGCGCGGATCGAGGCGTTGGGCCTCTCGTTCGAGACCGAGTTCGAGCGCCTGCGGTCCGGATACTCCGAAGGGACGCCAAGGGTCGAACGGCTTCTCGACGAGTACTCGTTGAAGGGTGCGTTCGTCGACGATCTCTACGCCGTCTTGACCGCGGCGCAGCGCGGGATCGTGGTCGACGAGGAGACGCAGCGCATCGCGGGGCTCGACCTGTACTGTCCGACGCTGCTGATCATCCACACGTCGCCGGTCGTCCAGGGAGCGACCCTCGAGGAGATCGTCGGGAAGATGAAAACGCTCCTGACCCAGTCGCTCGAGCTCTCGACCGACGAGGTCGCCGCCTTGGACTCGCCCCTCTCGCAATGGGCGCAGGACATCGCCGGGCTGCTCGAGCCGGTCACCGCCGCCCATGCGACGCACTACCACTACGACGAGGGGGCGCAGGCGGGTCGCGCGACCGTGGCACTCTACCGATCGATGCTCCGCGAGGTTCCGCTCGACGAGGCGTCGAGGGCGAGACTCCTCGACGACTACGCGTTCTACATCCCGAGGATCGTCCCCGCCCCGCCGCAAGGGTGAGCCCGCGCGCTCGCGCGCTCGAGAGACACACAACCTTCCGATCGAAGTCGACCGTCATCCCACTCGCGGTTGGCTTCGATCACTTTGTTTCGAAGGGGGATGGCGATGGCCCGGAGCGGGTTCGCGGACGAGTCCCGCTTCGCGGTCACCTTTGCGGATCGTCGCGAAGCGGTACCCGGACACTACGGCGAGAACGGTACCGCGACGTTGTCGTCCCAGGTCACCCGCCGGAAGTAGACCGCGTTGGGGGTGAAGGGCGGCAGGTTCGACAGATCCGTCAGATCCGGATCGTAGAGCCAGTCGCGCACCGGAGCGGTGTAGACCTGCCCGCCGTAGGACCACGGAGAGACGGCGAACTCGCTGTCGTAGGTCTTGATGAAGGATCCACGGATCGAGCAGGTCCGCCCGGACCAGCTCTCGTGGAAACGCGGGAGGTTCTCGAAGCCACCCGAGTAGGCGCCCCCTCCGTCGGGCGTCGGAACGTTACCGGTGACGATCGCCAGGTTGAACCAGGTGTCGCTCGCCGTCGGCAACGAGCCGGCCGTCTTCGAGTCGTCCCACGCGTTGGACAGCAGGTTCACGGCGTCCGCCATCACCGCGGCCCCCTTCTTGTTGACCGTGTTGAAGTCGCCGTGGACGTAGATCGGATCCTCGGTGACCACGGTGAGCGGAGCGGCGAGCTCCTGGCCGTTGGTCAGTCGGATCCCGTTGGGTTGGCTCGCGCTCGCATCGGTCCGGTACGCGTAGATGAGTCCGTTGGCCGGGAAGTGGCCGGAGGCGTTCAGCGCGTCGATGTCGATCTCCGTGACGGTCACGTTCTTGTTCTCACGACCGTCGAACATCGTCACTTCTTGGACGACCCCGGGAGGGAGTCCGATCGGGTTCCCGCCCGAGTCGAAGGCTTGGCCGTCGATGAACACGAGGTCGGCGTTGGCGTGGTAGTGCCCTTTCGAGCCGTCCGAGTTGAACGCCTTGATGCTGCCGATCTCCGGCGCGACCACTTCGCTGACGCCATGGGCACCGGTCTGCACGGTTCCACCCCACGTGTCGAGAGCGAGGTTGACCCAGTCCGGATCGGTCGAGTCCATGGTCGGCGACATCGCCTGGAAGGTCGTCTGCTCGAACTCCTTGATGTCGATCGTGCCGCCGGTCGCCGACCCGTCGTTCTTCCGCTGACGGTAGAGCTCTCCCGTGCAGCGGAGGTAGTCCGTGTCGACGGTCAGCGTGGCGCCGGATCCCATGTAGATGTTGGCATTGGAGTGGACGCGTCCGCCCAGAGTCATGTTGGGACCGGGCAGGATCTCCAGGTCATCCGAGTAGAAGATCATGTACTGGAAGATCGGGGTCATGGTCAGGTCGGCGACGCGGCTGACGTTCGCGGTCGCCAACTGGATGTCGACCTGCGAGTTGATCAGGTAGGGCTGGATCGCGAGGTTGACTCCGTCGGAGTCGGTCCGATTGATCTCGGACCCGATCAGCTGGACGGTGTAGGGGTAGTCCACGCCACCCAGCGTGACCGTGCCGGACATCGGGAAGGTCTCGAAGTTCGCGATGCTGTCGAGCATGTCCTTCTGCACCGATTCGGTCACGCCTTCGGCGAGCGCGAGCGCTTCGGCCCGGTCGAGGTCGCTGGTCACGCTCCGACTCTCGGTGAGCGTGAAGTCGACCGTGCTGGCCACCAGCAAGCTGACCGCGACGGTGAAGACGATGACGACGAGCAGGACGGCGCCCTGGCGCCGATCGGAGGAGGGGGTGGGGCTCATGGTGTCGGCTCAATTCCTCATGTGCACACTGCCGGAGGCGGTGTACGAAATGGGCGTTCCATCGGAGGCGTTGCGACTGGCGACGATCGTGACTCGAATCTCCTGGTAGTGGAGGAGCGAGTCTTCGACCACCGTCTCGAAGGTCACCGATTGGATGGATCGTCCGCAGGTCCATTGGAGCGTGTCGGAGGCGTCGAAGATCCCGAGCGTCCCATCCGCCTCTCGTCGGATGGTGTACAGCTCCGATCCCCATTCGAGA
>JAGQRC010000285.1:3410-5624 GCA_020425835.1 Planctomycetota bacterium
CCGGTCGATCCGTCGAAGGTGTATCCGTTGCCATCGAGGTCCTGGAGCATTCGGAACTGGATCTCGGCCCCGGCGGACAGCACGTGCGGATAGGTCGCGCCGGCACTGTTGTTCCAGCCGACCTTCCGCAGCACTTCCGAGACGCGATCGAAGGCTCGATTGGCTTCGTACTGAACCGCGAAGTCCGAGTCGGCGTAGCTCGAGAACTTCATGGTCTCGACGCCGATGCTCAGGACCACGCCGGTGAGCAGGGCGCCGATGGCGACCGCGATCGACGCTTCGACGATCGTGAAGCCCTCGGTTCGGGACTGACGCTTCATTCCGTCCTCACTGTCCTGAAAGTGCGGCTCATCGACCCGACCTCGGGGCTCTGCCACGTCAGGGCGAGAGTCATGATCAGCGGATCGGTCGTCACGTCCTCGTAGCTGATGGCGAGTTGACCGTTCTCGAGAGTGGACACGGCTTGCACCGTTCCGTCCGGGTACAGCGTCAACAGCTCGGAGAACGGTGTCGCATGGATGCGCTCGAGCACATCGCTCACGGCGTAGGTGGCCGCTTCGACCTCGCGGTTGAGTCGAGTCTGTCGCGAGACCGGGATCAGGGTGAGCAGCGTCGACAGCGTCAGAACCGACAGGAGCGCGACGGCCACGACGATCTCGACCAGCGAGATTCCCGCGGTGGGGCGGGACGGGACCGGGGCGTCGCGGAGCGACAGGGCGCCCGGTGGCATTGGAGTCGGCACAAGATCCCCTCTCGTGCGAAAGTTCACCGATGGACGAATACGATGGGGAGGGGCCGGGGCGCCACCGCGGTCGGGCAAGTTGACCTGCCGGCCCGAGTTGGGCATCGGGGTCGGCAGGGAACCGGGCCGATATCATCGCCCGACCCGGCCCGCCGGCGACCCGTCGGGATGGCGCGGTTTGCGGGGGTGGAGAGGGGAAGGGATACTCGAACGGGAAGGCTCGTCACGTCCTTCCCGTCGACGCCGAGACGCCTCTCGGCCTCCCCGTGACCGAAGAGGGACCGACGTTTGGCACCGACGAAGTCGTCGCTCGCTCCCGAGCTCCTCGAACTCGGCCGTCGGCTCTGGCCGGACGTCGACAAGCCGTCGGAGATCCACCGTCGCTTCCGCGTCTGCGAGGCTCTGCGCGTCCTCTCGGCGGTCGACGGAGTCGATTGGCTGGTTCCGCCGGACGGGAGCCCGCGGGAGTCGATCCTCGCCGAGCTCGGCTACTTCGCCGATCGGGACCTCGCCACACTCGCCCGCGCGCTGTGTCGCTGGCAGCCGACCGTGCGCGACGCGCTGCGTTGGCTCCGCGCCTTTCGCAACGGTCTTCCTCGAGCGGACGAAGCGGTCCTCGTCGAGCGTCTCGTCTCGATCGTCCGGGAGTACTCCCAGTGGCACGAGGGCGTCGACGATGACTTCGTCGCGCGCGTGCTGAGGACGTTGTCGGACGAGCTCCAGTCCTCCGCAGAGTGACCGGCGTTCCCACGGTGAACGGGGCCCGCAACGCGGGACTTCCCGACACTCTCGTCGCTGCATTCCGTGCATTGCAGTGACTGCGTGATATCCCGTTTCTCACGGGTTGAAATCCACTCGCCATCCTCTAGCATCGCGGCCGATTCGGGGTTCTTCGCCCCGCATCACGGCCCGCCGTCCCCCCGGAAATCTCGGAGCGTAGGGCCGCAGGTGTGTTTCGTTGCGGTCGTGTCTCGTTCGCTCGTGTCTCGTTGTCCTTGTGGCTCGTTGTCCTTGTGGCTCGTTGCAGGCGTAGCGGCTCCCGGATGTGATTCCTCGCGGATGTCACTCGTGCGGTCGCTGCCGGAGCCCGTGCGCGGGGGACCAGTATCCACTGACGAACGGCTGATCGAGGGAACTGGTGCTTCGAGGAACGGGCGCTCGAGAGGATGCTCGAGAGTTCGTGGTCCCGCGGGTCGCTGGCGTTCGCCGTCTTCGGTTCTCGGCTCTTCGCTCTTCCAGTCGATCGGACCCGGAGGTCGTGTCCGCCCACGGTGCCAACCCGTGGTGGGCCGTTGCCAACCCGCGGTGGCGCGGGCAGTGTCAGCTGCAACAAGTTTCGTTTACGCAAAACCAAACCGTTTGGTTCGAGCTACGGACGTTCCAATGCCGGCGCGAGCTTCGCGGACCTGAGTGGCTGCGGTATCGTGTCGGTTGCGATCTCGGTCTTCGTCGTGGGTGCTGGGTGTGGGTGA
>JAGQRC010000286.1 GCA_020425835.1 Planctomycetota bacterium
CTTCGAGTTTCGACGGGTGTGCTGGGCGCAGGAAGCTCGGACTCTCGGCCGGAATGAGTTTTTCAACGGACTGCTAGACTCGAAACGTAGAACTCTCGCCCGAAACGAGTTTCTCGACGGCTGCGAGCCGGACGACGCATGAGCGCGCCATTGCGGAACCGCGAGAGGCGCGCTGAGTGCGTCGAGCGAACGATCGATCCTCGAAGACCGGGAAAGTGTCATGTCGCGTGAGCTCACGGGGCGTGCGGGAAAGGAAGAAGCACTTGAAGAAGAAGCGCGCGACGAGCCGCGCCTCATCACGCGGCGCCGCCGCCGATCGGACCGTGACGCTTCCCGACGCCCTGGCGTGGCTCGAGAAGCGGGGCACGAAGAAGCAGATCGGGGAGCTCGCGCGCTACGGAATCACCGCGAATCGTCCGTTCGGAGTCACGGTTGCCGACCTCCGCCGCTACGCGAAACAGATCGGAACGGACCACACGCTCGCCCTCGAGCTCTGGTCGACCGAGCGCTACGAGGCGCGCATGCTCGCGACGATGGTGGCCGATCCGGCTCGGATGACCGTTCGCACCATGAACGATTGGGTGAGAGGATTCGACAACTGGGCGATCGTCGACACGGCGTGTTTCAGCTGTTTCGATCGAGCTCCCGGAGCGTGGGGACGGGTGGGACCCTGGTCTCGGGCGAAGCCCGAGTTCCAGAAGCGCGCGGCCTTCGCCCTCCTGTGGAGCCTGAGCACGCACGACCGCGAAGCGTCGGACCGCGCGTTCATCGAAGGGCTCCGGGTGATCGAGCAGGGGTCGACGGACGGTCGGAACTTCGTCAAGAAGGCGGTCGACATGGCGTTGCGCGCGATCGGAAAGCGGAATACCGCGCTGAACCGGGCCGCGACCGCCACCGCGGAGCGCCTCGCGGCCAGCACCGATCCGACGGCGCGATGGGTCGGGAATCACGCGCTGCGAGAACTACGGAGCCCCGGCGTTCGGGAGCGGCTCGGACGAAAGAAGTCCCGCTGACAGTCCGGGGCGCCCAGCTCGCCCCGGTTTCACGAACGATCGCGGATCAGTGGACAGCCGTCGACAGGTGGGGCGTCGAGAACATGTCCGCCTCGGCGTCCTGATCGAAGTCGGTGCAGCCCATCTCGAGGATGTCGCAGAGGTCCAAGGCCCGGCGCTCGAGGTCGTGGAAGAACCGGATCACGGCGCCGTCGTCGGGCGGTTGCGGGCAGGTCGGATCGGTCACGCCGAACGGGTCGCCGGTGAGGAAGGTCGACAACCCCGACTCGCTCCCGATGGAGCGCGGGAACACCTGGAGGAACTGGGTGTTGGTCTCCCGAGCATGACAACCGTTGCACGTGTTGAGCGCGAACAGGTGCCGCGTCTCGGTGCAGTTGAACGGATCGTTGCTCCAGAAGAACTGCGTGCTCGGAACGAGCGCGGACCCCGCGCGGAACGGCTTGTCCTTGAACACGAGCGGGATCTCGTGGGTTCCGTTCAGGATGGCGGTCTCGTTCTCGTCCAGGTATTTCGTCAGGACGTCGGCCTCCGTGGTGTTGAACTTGATGTCCGGCGTCTGCGCAACGGCGACCTGGGTCAGGGGCACCGGGCCGACGACGGTCAGCGGACTCGGCACGAGGCGGAACTCGCGAAGCTCCCACGGGCCGGAGAAGGCGATCTCGTTCGTCCGGACCTGCGAGATCGAGCTCCCGTTGGGACGATCGGGTGCGGCGTCGAAGCCGGCGAAGTCATCGGTGATCTCCTGCAGCGCGGCGTTGTAGGAGGGTCCGAACGGGATCGAGCCGAGCGCGTGCCAGCGATCCGCCCACTCGACCACGTCTTCACACGTCGTGGCCGGGAGCGAGTACTCGAGGATCACGGTGCCCGACAGGGAGAACCACTGGTCCGGGTTGTTGGGGAACTGCGGGTTGATGCCGAGCATGCCGAACACGAACCGTCCCTCGCCTGCGCTTCCACCGCTGTAGCCGGACGGCGCCTTTCGGAGGTCCATTCGCGCCACGATCGCGAGCAGTCGGAACGGGGCGAGAGTCATGTCGAGCACGAGGTCGGGGTCCTCCCAGCTCGAGAATCCGCTGACGATCGCCCAGTTGTCGAGGAACGCGTCCATTCCGGACCGGCCCAGGACGTCGAACCCGTTGACGTCGTGGGTGGTCAGGATCTGCTTCAGCCAACTGACCGTGAACTGTGAGAGCGCCTGGGGATCTTCGTTGATGCTCGAGAAGCCCGCGATGGAAGCCATCAGCTTGCCGAAGGTCCAGGCCCCCTGGCTGTTCACCGTGCACAGACCCCCGTTCCATTTGGATCGGCAAGGGTCTTCGACGACGCACAGATCGGTGATCATCAGTTCCTTGTTCGGGATCACTTCGCAGGATCCGATGGGATCGTCCGGCTCACCACACTCCGGGCCCACCGGTTCCACGCCGATGCCACCGATCCCCCCGATGGACACTTGCGCTCGAGCGACGTTGCTCGTGACCGATGCCAGAACCAAGACGACGAGAACCAGCCCCAGAACCTTGAAGGTTCGCATGCACACTCTCCTTCTCGAGAAAGAATGGAACGGGATTCCACGACCGTGCGCGTGAGACTCGGCGGCGAGGCCAGCGTCTCCTTTCGTTCAGCAATGTCATGAATCGAGCCGTGAGCGTACTCGGACCCGGGACGTCTTCCCTCGAAGACGACTTTTCCTTCGAAGACGACACCGCACTGCCGAGGACCCTCGAAGGTTCCTGAAGACTTCGAAGCGCCTCCGGCCTCGCGAACGGCAGCCGATACGGGTTTCCGAGAAGACGACACGGACAGAGCCCTCGGTCGCGTCGTGATCACACACACACAACGCGGATCAGTTAGACGAAACAGACGATGAACATCAAGAGGGGAAGTTCATCTGTCCACTGACTGGTCATCGATCTCGATCGTCAATGCGCGTGCAATGCGTGCATTCGTCGCAGAACCGAGAACGCAATGCGTGTCAGTGTTGAGAAGCATTGGGTCGACCATCCCTCTTCGAATCCGCAGATTCGAGAACGTGGAGCGATCGAGTGCGATGCGCCGCGAAGTCCCGGAACTGCTTTGTTCGTACGAGTCTCGATGTGCGGTGGCTCGCTTGGCTCAAGCCCAGGCGATCGTGCCGAGCGCGTTCATGCCCCCGTGGAGAACGGCCGGCGCGAGGACGCTTCCGGTCTTCTCTCGGAGAAACCCGTACGCGAGCGTCAGCGTCGACAACGCGTGCCCCCAGGAGAAGTGGTAGCTGCCATGGAAGTAGTCGACGGTGTTCAGGGCGTGCACGAACGCGAACAGTATCGCGGTGAAGATGAGCCCGGGACCGAAGGGAACGCGGAAGAGCTTCCAAGGTCGGCCCCACGCACGGTTCAACCGCGACTGGATGTAGCCCCGGAAGAAGATCTCTTCACCGAAGCCGGCGACGAGGGAGCGCCACGCCATGGTCGTGGCCGCCACGGAGAGGTCTTCGTGGTTCTGGGCCGACCAGATCAAAGGAACCGAGAAGATGAACAATGTGAGGAGCGCGACCGCCGGACGGGGGAGCCATCGCAGACCGACGGAGCCTCGGCTCCACGCGAGCAACGCCATCGTGGTCGCGAGGCCGAGTGCCCCGATGATCGCGCCTTGGGCGAGGCTCGATGTCCGCGGAGACGGCAACGTCGCGACGCCCTGGAGCGTCGCTCCGACCGCGATCGCGCCGAACAAGAAGAAGAGCCCACAGCGGAGCCCGCTCCAGAGATCGAACCCGATGAGGCCCGACGCGCGGAGTCTCTCGCCGCGGGGTCGGCCTCCCGGTGGAAGCAGGATCGCCAGCAGGCCGACGGTGACCGCGATCACGCCGAACGAGAAGACCCAACCGCGCTGTGCTTCGAGTCGGCCCAACGGAGTGAACGCGCGAAACGATCGGTACGCGACGTGGACCACGGCGAATGCGGCGACCACCTCGAGCAGCGCGCCTCCTCGGACCCTCCACGGCCGAACGCCCGGGATCTCGATCGGGTCTCTCTCCACGGTGACTCCTTCGAGCTCTCGCCTCGGTTGCTCGGACTTTCGATTGATCTGACCGTCGAACGTCCGGAAACTCGCGGGTTGGAGCCCGACGGACGGGCTGGTCGTCTGTCGCGGCCGGCCGGTCGCGACGAACAACGAGAGCGCATCGGAGGAAACCGTGATCAACGGAGGCAACGCGACCATCTTCGTTTCCGACATGGACCGCGCGGTCGATTTCTACACGAATGTCCTCGGTTTGAAACTCCGAATGCGCGCCGAGAACTTCTGGGCCGAGGTCCAGGCCGGGAGCGACATGGTGATCGGGCTCCATCCGAGATCCGAGAACGCGCTTCCCCCGGGGACCGAAGGCTGCATCCACCTCGGCTTCACCGTCTCCGAGGACCTCGAGGAGCTCGAGAAGCGACTCGCCGGCCACCATGTGAAGTTCAGCGGCCCGATCAAGGACGACGGTCCCGGTCGCTTCGCCGAGATCCGAGACTTCGACGGCAACCGGATCTACTTCTGGGAGACGAGAGCGGAGTAGCGGACGCTCGGTGCCGTTCTGCCGCGGTGATACGCCGACGTGCCTTACCACCAAGGTCCGTGGACACGTGGATGGTGCTCGGGGATCGTGAGGGTTCCCGCGTGGGTGCACGCCCGGCGTTCGCTCAGCGCACCTTCCACTCGAGAATCCCGCCCGACATCCCATCGCGGAGATCGACCTCGATCCTCAGGGCTTGGGTCGACACCGGGGTGAAGTGGACCGTCACGTCGTGGTCCTTCGTCGTGTCGAACTCCCCCTGGGCGCTCACCGGGCGCCATGTTCCGCGGTCGAGGTAGTAGAGTCGCCACGATGCGGGGACGCGGCAAGATCCACGTCCCGTGTCGTCGAACCAGTAGACATCGACCGTCGAGACCTCGGTCGTCTCGCGGAAGTCGTACTGGACCCACTCGGTGGTCCCCCGCCGGTCCCACCAGGTGAAGCGCGGAATCGAGGCGTCGCCCGAGCTCACCGGCTCGACCTGGTCGTTGAGGGCCTCCACGGAATCCGTGGTCCAGACGTGCGAGGCGGAAGCGCGGCTCGTCGAGGCGATGGTCGGAAGCGGAGTCGGACGCGCTCGAACGGGATCATCGGGGAGCCACACCGTCATCTCACCGAGCTCTCGATGCGCCCAGAGATGATAGGGCACCGCGGTGATCGGCGTGGGTTTCGTCTCGACCATTCCGTCAGCCGAGATGCGAGATGCGAGTCCGGTGGTCGTCAACGCGACGATGCCACCGAGGAGGTCGGGGCGGCGTTCGGCGACGATGCTCGCGCCTTCGGGGAGCGAGAGCTGGGCAACGCGACCCCCGTGGTCGATCGCCTCGACGCAGTAGACGAGAGGCCCGCGCTCCAACGCGACTCGCCCCCGGTTCGCCTCGACGTTCGGGTGAGAACGGACGCGTCGGACCGGCATGTCGAGGTGTAGGTCGACGACGTCACCCCGTTTCCAATCGCGCCGAAGGACGACGTACCCGGCATCGAACTCGGGTGCGACCGTCTCACCGTCGACGGAGACCGACCAGTGCCCCGTCTCGGGACCGACGTCGGTGTACA
>JAGQRC010000287.1 GCA_020425835.1 Planctomycetota bacterium
CCGCGATCGGGGACGGCCGGGGTCTCGACCGATCGCTCGCAGCCCCACGCGAGTGCGGTCAGCAACAGCGCGCCGCTGCTCGCTCGGAGGCCGAGCCTCCACACGGACCGAAGCGCAGCGTGCATGAACCTCCCTCGGGCGGCGGAGGAACGAACGTCGAAGAACCCCGCACCCCAACGCAACGAAGCTTGTCCCACGAACCTCACCTCGCTATCAAGCGAGCATGAACGAAGTCGACTGGATTCGTGACCTGCAGAGCCGGTTCGCGCTGCCGCCGAGTTCCACCCGTCTCGGCATCGGGGACGATGCGTGTATCCTGACCCTCGGCGGACACGAGTCGCTGGTGGCGACGGTCGACAGCATGATCGAGGGCGTCCATTTTCGCGAGGGTTGGCTGACGGACGCCGAGCTCGCCCGCCGCATCCTCCGGGTCTCGTTGAGCGACATCGCAGCGATGGGTGCCGAGCCGCGCGGCTGGCTCCTGAGCTTGGAGACGAAAACGCTCCCGGGGCGCTTCGGCCCGGCGTTCCTCGACGGCATCCAGGAGGACTCGGAGCACTTCGGGGTTCCACTCATCGGAGGCAACGTCACCCGGACGCGCGGGCCGATCGGCCTACACAGTACGGTGCTCGGTGCGGTACCGATCGGGACCGCGTTACGACGGGACCGCGCGAACTGCGGGGACGAACTCTGGGTCAGTGGTGAACCGGGCCGGGCGCGCGTCGCGCTCGAGTCGCTCCTCGGGACCGACGATACCACCCCACGCGAAGGACCGCGCCTCGAGGCCTGGAAGGAGCCCCGACCTCGACTCGACCTCGGTATCGCGCTCCGCGTCCGCGACCTCGCCAGTGCGGCGATCGATCTCAGCGATGGCATCGGGCTCGACATGTCCAGACTCCTGGAAGCGAGTCGCCTCGGAGCGACGATCGAGGTCGGCCCACTGTCGCTCGACACCGGCCTGCCGGTCTCGACGATCATCGAGGGTGGCGAGGACTACGAGCTCCTCTTCACCGCGTCGCCCGAGAAACGCGAGTGGATCGAGGAGCTCTCCCGAGAACTCGGCGTGCCGCTCCGGGTGATCGGTCGGACCGAGGCGACACCCGGGCTCCGTGCAGTCCGCGACGATGGACAGACCGTCGAGATCGGGGTCGCGACGGGTTGGGACCCGTTCCGATCCGGCCCAGAGTCCTGACCCGCACCATCGAGAACCGTGCCGCAGAAGACGCGTGACGCTCGGCGCGGAGGTCGCCGATCACTCCTCCGACTTCATCAGCGGGAACAGCACGACATCTCGGAGGTTCTCCACGCCGGCGGCGAGGGCGGCGAAACGATCGATGCCCATCCCCCAGCCGGAGATCGGCGGCATGCCGTGCTCCATCGCCAGCAGATAGTCCTCGTCCATCACCATCGCTTCGTCGTCCCCTCCCTCGTTGAGCGCGGCCTGCTCCTCGAGGCGCTGCCGCTGGTCGATCGGATCGACCAGCTCCGAGTAGGCGTTCAGGATCTCCCACCCACGAACGACCAGTTGGAATCGGTCGGTGATCGTCGGATCGTGATCATTGCGCCGTGCCAACGGCGACAGGTCCACGGGGTGACTGGTGACGAAGATCGGCTGGACGAGCTTCGGACGACAGACCTTCTTGTAGAGCTGATCGATGATCGCCCCCCGGCCGAGTTCGTCCAACTTGTCGACGACGATGTGCCGATCGCGCAACGCCACGCGCAGAGACGAGGCATCGGGGTGCTCGTCGATCCGAAGCCCGGAGTGCTCCTCGATCAGCTCCGCCAACGACCGCCGCGGCCACTTCGCCCCGAAATCGATGGTGTCCTCGCCGATCGTGACCTGGAGCGTGCCGAGCACTTCTTGCAGGCACTCCCGGATGAGCTTCTCGGTGAAGTCCATGTTGTCCACGAAGTTCCAGTACGCGCAGTAGTACTCGAGCATCGTGAAGTCCTGGAGGTGGGACGGATCCATGCCCTCGTTGCGGAACACCCGGGCCATTTCGTAGACGCGATCGAAGCCAGCGACGATGCACCGCTTCAGGTAGGTCTCGGGAGCGATGCGCATGTAGAGAGGCATGTCGAGCGCGTTGTGGTGCGTCTCGAACGGCGTGGCCAACGCCCCGGAGGGCTTGGTCTGGAGAACCGGCGTCTCGACCTCGTCGAATCCGTTCTCGTCGAGGATGCGACGGATCGACCGCACGATGCGTCCGCGCAGCAGGAAGCGCTCCCGTGCCTCGCCGTCCATCACGAGATCGAGGTAGCGACGTCGGTACCGCGCTTCCTGATCGACGAGGCCGTGGTACTTCTCGGGAAGCGGATAGAGCGTCTTCCCGAGGATCTCGTAGCGATCGATGTTGACCGTCAGCGTCCCGACCTTGGTCCGGTAGGTCTCCCCCTCGACGCCGATGAAGTCGCCGATGTCGGCGAGCCTCGTGAACTCCTTGAACGTCTCCTTGGAGACGCGGTCGACCTGGATCGACGCCTGACACTGACCGTGAATGTCCTGGAGCGTGAAGAACGCGAACTTCCCGAACTCCTTCCGGGAGATCATGCGTCCGGCGATGCGCACTCCGGCGACACCCTCCTCGAGCTCGCACGCCTCGGCGAGGTGGTGCGAGCGCTCGAACCGCTCGGGGTACGGATTGCGGCCCATGTCGCGGAGTTCCTGGATCTTCTCCAGCTTGATGCGGCGAATCTCGTCGTCGGACATGCCGGCCTTCCGTGGTTGAATCGGTCCACTGGCTCGTTGGGCCCCCCGGCCCCGGAGGTGCGAACCGACGCCCGCACTCACGGCTCACACTCTCGCGGAATCTTCCCCGGCGCCGGAAGGGCGGCGGAGTCTAAGTGGCCATCCAAGTGGTGTCAATCAGCGCGGGGACGCGGCGAGGCGGGTCGACTCCATCCCATCGACACCCCCCATTCGACCGCGAGCTCGCTACAATCCGCGCCATGAACGACTCCTTCCATGCCACCACGATCCTCTCGGTTCGCAATGGATCCCGCGTCGCCATCGGCGGCGACGGGCAGGTCACCCTCGGTCATTCCGTCGTCAAAGCGGATGCTCGGAAGATCCGTCGACTCGCCGACGGCAAGGTGCTCGCGGGGTTCGCGGGTTCGGTCGCCGACGCCTTCGCGTTGCTCGAACGGTTCGAGGCCAAACTGTCCGAGCAGGGTGGAAACCTGGTCCAGGCCGCGGTCGCCCTCTCTCGCGACTGGCGCACGGATCGCGTGCTTCGTCGACTCGAGTCCATGTTGATCGTCGCCGATCGGCAGACGACCCTCCTGCTCTCCGGCACCGGCGAAGTGATCCAGCCCAACGACGGCATCGCCTCGATCGGCTCGGGGAGCGGGCACGCCCTCGCCGCCGCGCGAGCACTGTCGGCAGAGACCGACCTCTCTCCCGAGGACATCGTGCGGAAGTCGATGGCGATCGCCGCGGACATTTGCATCTACACGAACTCCGAGATCGTCGTGGAGGTGCTCGAATGAGCTCCGAATCGTCCGGCGCCGCTCGAGGCGCCTCTCTGCGCCCCGGTCGCGATGAACTCACTCCGAGCGCGATCGTCCGCGCGCTCGACCGCCACATCGTCGGCCAGCAGGATGCCAAACGAGCCGTGGCCATCGCGATCCGCAACCGTTGGCGCCGGCAACAGCTCTCCCCCGAACTCCGCGAGGAGGTGATGCCGAAGAACATCATCCTGATCGGGTCGACGGGAGTCGGGAAGACCGAGATCGCGCGGCGCGTCGCCCAGCTCGTCAACGCTCCGTTCATCAAGGTCGAAGCGAGCAAGTACACCGAGGTCGGGTACTACGGCCGAGACGTCGAGTCGATGATCCGAGATCTCGTGGACGCATCGATCGGGCTCGTCCGGAACGAGGCGCTGGCAGAAGTGCGCGATCGTGCGTCGCTGTCGGTCGAGGATCGGCTGCTGGACCTGCTGGTCGGCGCGGAGCCGGGCGGCACCGAAGGGGCGGACGTCGACGCCGAGCGACGGCGCAAGACTCGGGAAGCGTTCCGCGAGAAGCTCCGGTCCGGATCGCTCGATGACCGCGAGGTCGAGATCTCGGTCGAGTCGAGTGACTCTCCCTTCTCCGCGATGTTCTCCGGTGCGGCGCTCGAAGGCATCGATCTGAGCGCCCTCGCCGATCGATTCAGCTCGAAGAAGATCGAGCGCCGCCGGCTCCCGATCTCACGAGCGCGCGAGGTCCTGCTCGGCCAGGAGTCGGAGAAGCTGATCGAGACGGACCGCATCAACGAGGAGGCCGTGCGTCGCGCCGAGCAGAGCGGCATCATCTTCCTCGACGAGATCGACAAGATCGCGACGCGGAGCGACGCTCACGGTCGCGGCGGTGAGGTCTCCCGCGAGGGCGTCCAACGCGACCTGTTGCCGATCGTCGAGGGGTCGACGGTGCACACGCGACAGGGCGTCGTGAAAACCGACCATATCTTGTTCATCGGCGCGGGGGCGTTCCACAGCGCGCGACCCAGCGACCTGATCCCGGAGCTCCAGGGTCGCTTCCCGATCCGGGTCGAGCTCGAGAGGCTCGGGAAGGAGGACTTCGCTCGAATCCTCCGCGAGCCGGAGAACGCGCTGCCCCGTCAATACGCGGAACTCCTCGGTACCGAAGGAGTGAAAATCCGGTTCGACGCGACCGGGATCGACCGCATCGCGGAGCTGGCCGGCGAGATCAACCAACGACAGGAGAACATCGGCGCTCGTCGACTCTACGCTCTCTTCGAGAAGCTCCTGGAGGAGCCGCTCTTCCTCGCCCCGGACGCGCTCCCGGACGCCGGCAGGGAATTGACGGTCGACGCCCACTACGTCGACACGCGGCTCGGCTACCTCGTGCGGGACGGAGATCACGGGAGTTACATCCTGTGACCCCCCGGTGACACGATCCTGGTTTGCTCGGTCGTCGGCCTCGATTGACACCGTTTCGGCCCGCCGGTAGTCTCCGGCTTCCGCGATCGGTGGGCTCGACGACCATCGGTCGGTGCCTGCAGGAGAAGTCCTCCCAAGGCCAGTGGCCGGGGACCCTTGCAGCTCGGATCTCCGACCGGATCCACCGTTGCGGTGGAGAGCCGGGGTCGCGGAGTGGGGTTTCGGGCGTGGGGTGAGAACCCCGGCCCTTAAAGTCGAGATCGAGCCGTGTCGATCTAGGAGTCAGGCATCCCGTCCCCGGCCCAGGGGTCGGTCGGGAGCCGCGGACCGACCTGCGGCCCGAATGATGAAGCCGGTCGTGGAGCTCCGCTGTCGTCTGGTCGGACGGCACGCGATCTGACCCGCGCCCCGGAGGGAAACGAAGCAAGTCGCTGCGCCGAACTCTGCGGAGAGCCGGCCCAGTCGGGAGGATGAGCGATGAAAATGCGGAAGCTTCTCGCGTTCGTGTGCATGTTCGCGATGTTCGGCGCCATGGCCGGCTGCGCAACCACCGAGCGCAGCACGATCTTCTCGCTGGGTTACTGGAAGCGTCACTTCAAGAAGTTCGGCGACGATCTCCACCAGTTCCGGCTCGACGTCGACCGCACGATTTTCGATCTCGACGATCGTCCGATCGAAGACCAGTAGGTCGACCGACGAGCGATACCGATCGACGGAG
>JAGQRC010000028.1 GCA_020425835.1 Planctomycetota bacterium
GCCGCATGCCGAAGCCCGTCGTCGGGGCCGGCGCCGTCGATAGAGTCGCCACGACCGGCCGAATCGAGAAGCCGAGCGCTCCGGAGGAAAGGTCGATGATATGGTCCCCGGCGCGGAACTCGAAGTCGTCGTCGGGCACGGTCACGCCCGTCGGACTCGGGGGCGGAGGTGGGGGCGGACTCGGGTCGGTGGCATCGATCGTGATCGAGCCGTTCACGGTGTCGGGAATGAATGTCAGGAACTCCGATGTGGCCACTGTTTGGATCGGAGGCGAAAAGAGCGTGTCACAGAACTCGATCGGCGCCGTGGTGCCCACCGGTCCGACCAGGGCATAGGTCACGTTGAACAGCTCCGCCGCCGACACGATCGGCCAGTACTCCATCACCGGGTAGTGGTAGATCGCCCACGCCGTCACGCCTTCCTCCCAGATCTCCACCAAGTAGTTGTCGGCGCCCGACGCGAGCAGCCCCTGGGAATCGACGGCGATGGGGTAGACGAGCGACGGGTCCGTGCAGAGCGACATCGACCAGGCACTCAAGGTCGGATGGGAGTTGTCGAGGAGGACCGACACGGTCGCCTCCTCCGAGCCGTTCACGTTCTCGACCGTGAAGACCACGTCTCCGGGATTCGGGAGCGGTCCACCTGTGGGAGGCACTGGCGGATTCGGATCCTGAGCGAGGATCTCGATCGAACCGTCGACGGTCGTCGGCTCGAAGACGGCCCCGCTCGCGGTCCCGATCTCGTTGTTCGCCGGGAAGGCGCCCGACAGCTCGCAGAACGTGACGCCGACGCTGGCCCCCACCGGACCGATCAAACTGTACTCGACGTCCAAGACCTCGTAGTCCATCCCCGCCGGAAGTACGGCGAAGCCCACGAGGTTCATCAGGACCAACGAGCGGACACCCCCGGGGACGATCTCGTAGAACGCGGCGTCGGGATCGATCGCCGGGATGTCCGCCCCCTCACCGACGAAGGTCGGGATCGCGAGACTCGGGTCGACACAGATTCCGCACTCCCAGCTGACCGTGTCCGAGCCGAGCACGTCGAGGGTCGCGGTCAGGGTGACACGTTCGCTGCCTTGGACATCGGGGAGACGATAGGTGTAGTCGGGGCTCGGCTGCCCCCAGCCCGACGAGGCCGTGCCGAGGAGAACGACGAGCGTGAACAAGCGGGTCATTGCGGCTCCCTTTCTTCGAGAGCAGAGCTTCGGGTCGAGAGGTCGTCACCGCGGGTTCAAGGACAAGGGGAGTACTCGTCGCAATCGAGGGCGTCCGGCGTCAAATCCGCCCCGCAACTCGTCGGCGGAAGCAGCGGCGGGCCGCTCGGGCTGAACATCCAGTACAAGAGGTAGACGGGGTCTCCGATGTTGATGAAGCCATCGTCGTTGACGTCCGCCGCATCCCAACAGGTGATCGACGTGGGAAACGTGAACGCGTCGATCAGCGAGAAGGCATCCGCCAGACCGATCGTGCCGTCCTGGTTCACGTCGCTCCGGATGAAGTCGTCCGCACACACCGTCGCGGGAGGACACGCGCAGGCGATCGCCATGACAACGATCCATCCTCGAGCAGCCCTGAGTCGTCGACGCGTCATTTTCGGTGGTCCCTTCGATTCCGTTCCCCCGTGGGGAAGCAGGGTTCATGTCGTTTGCTCCGGCGCCGATGCTCCCATCCGAAGTGTCGACGACGACGAGGAGCCCGTTGAAAGGCCCATTTCGGCCGAGAGCAGCTCTCAACGGACTCCTCGAGAACGTGAGCGACGCCCATCACGGATGCGTCGT
The DNA here is from genome assembly GCA_020425835.1 of Planctomycetota bacterium. The sequence goes on from JAGQRC010000028.1 coordinate 1,781, forward strand.
CGATCTCGTGGGAGTATACGGAATTCTCGGTTTCGACCGGCCGGACCGAGTTCGGGGCCGCCATCGGACCCCCCTCTGGAATCGTCGAGAGCCGGATGCGACTCCGAACGCAGCGCGCCGCTGCCCACCGGCCAACCACGCCATGACGAAGCGGAGACTTGTGGAGACCACGCGTCGTGGTCGCCGTCGGTGTTCGTTGCGGCCCGGCGAGTCCCGAAGTTCAGTCCATGTTCACGAACGCACTGATCGTGAAGCCTCTGCTCAGAGTGGCTTCTGCGACGGTGTCGGAGGAGACTCGAGACTCCGCAGAGACGACGAGTGCGGGACTCCCTGTTGGCCGAGGGATACGAGGGCAGCCCTTCCTCGAAGTGACGACTCCGCGGAGTACCTGGCCGGCGGGATGGGTTGGTGAAAGCGTTTCTCGGCGACTGGCCGAAGTCATCACGGACCGGAGCGCGACGAGACGTTGTCGGTCGCTTCGTCGGAGCGCGGGGGTCGGTGTCGTTCTACGACACCGCAGCGCGGCGCATGATCTTCGCGCGGTACTTGGCCTGGAGCTCGGCGGCGGCCTTGCGCTGGAGAATCTCGATCACCGGCTCGACCATGATTCGACGTCGCATGATCTCGGCGATGTGCCGGTCGAGGACCCGGTCGCCGCGGATACGCTCGACGCGGTGTCGCAGGTCGTCCGGGTGATACGCCCCCTTCGCGAAGTAGTCCTCGACGTGGTAGTCCCGGATGTCGCGCAGCGCCGCCTCGGTGTACATGGCGAGCCCGAGGATCACCGGGACCGGCTCCGTGGGGAACTCCTGCCTCAGCCAACGCAGGAAGTCGGCGCACGACATGTCGAGCAGGGTGTAGTCGAGGACGATCAGGCTGGGGCGATGGTCCTGGATCTGGGGGATCGCTTCGGACCCGTACTTCGCCGTGCGAACGGGATAGCCGGCAACCTCGAGCGCGGTGCTGAACAGCGCGCGGAAGATGGGCTGGTCGTCGACGACGAGGATCATGTGGGTCCGACCTCCGTGGAATCCCCCTTCGAAGAGTAGGATGCCCGGCCGGTGCCCGTCGAACGACCGACGCGGCGCACGGGTGACCCGCGGAACGCCGAGGCCCCGTGGAAACGCCCTCAGTGGTCGCGGGGTCGCCCCACCGTCGCCGCGAGCACCCAACCGACGATGAAGGCGAGCCCCCCGATCGGGGTGACCATGCCGAGCTTGGTCTCACCCGTCAGCGCCATCAGGTACAGGCTTCCGCTGAAGAACAGTATTCCGATAAGGAACGAGATCCCCGCGACCGCGGCGCGGGCGCGCTGCTCCGCCACCCACCGCGCGACCCAGAGCGCCGCCAGCGTGTGCACCATGTGATAGAGCACACCGGTCTTCCACCACTCCATCTCCCGGGTGTCGAACCGATCGCGCAGCGCGTGCGCACCGAACGCCCCGAGGATCACGGCCAACGCGCCGAAGAGACAAACCACACGCCCGAAGGCGTCGGAAGGGGAGGACGGGTCGGTCTCGGACATGGTCCCTGTTCGCTCTCTTCAACGTCGCCGCACATGGAACAGCCACTCGCGAACCTCGTCGCGCTCGCGGCCCGGAATCGACTTGTAGCTCCTGGAGCTGCCGGTCGTCGAGATCCGTCCGTCGGCGTCGCTGCGGAATCGACGGTAGGGGATCTCGGTCAGCCACTCCCCCGCCTCGACGGGCTCCCCCGCATACTCCGAGAGCATCTCGCGGAACTCATCGCGAGTGATGATCCCCTCTTCGTTGTAGCTGATCACGACGCGGGGAATGCGTGTGGCGCGGAGAATCTCCCGGAACGCGTCGTGGCACTCACGGCCTCGACGGCTGCAGAGTTTCGAGGCCTTGTCCCGCCACGGCACCAGGCCGGTCTTGCCGTAGATCGAGGCCTCGAGCTCCGGCGGATCATCGCAGCGCACGGCGCGGACGATCACCTCGAAGATGTGGTAGTTGGCCGCATACTGCCTCCCGTTGTACGGAGGATCGAGATAGAGGAGGTCCGCGTCCACTTCGCCGATCCACGTCGAGGCGTCGCCGAGGTGCCCCGCGCCGACCGGACCGTTGCCGACCTCCGGAGGAACCAGTCGGAGCTGGCCATCGGCGTTCGACTGCCAGCGCTTGAGGAACGCGCCGTAGGTGCCACTGATGTTGGCGCGACGATCGGCCGCATCGATCAGCGCCGCGGTCAGGTAGTCGCGCTCGAGCTCATCGATCAGGTCACGTGCGAACCAGTCCCGGATCTCCGCGATGATCGCGTCGATCCTTCGCGTCACGTCGGGACGGAAGAAGGCACGCCCCGCGACACCGTCGGGAGAGTACTGTCGCGTGAACAACCCGTCCGTCGCGGGCACCCTCTCCAGATGAGCGATCGTCCGTGTGACGCCCTCCGGTAGCTCGGGTCGGTGCTCCCCTGGTTGGCGAAGGTCGACCGCGCTCCGCAACCGATCGAAGCTCGGCGCGCCGTCCAGCTCGAGGTGGACGCGCTGGAAGACGTGGGAACTCTCCATCAGGTCGCACGCGAGCACGCGGCAACCCCGGCTGCGGAAGAACCGCGACACCGCCCCACTTCCCGCGAAGAGATCGCACACGGTTCCGCCCTCGAAACCGAGGCGCCGCGCGGCCGCCTCGATCGCTCCGAGCAGCTTCGTCTTGTTGCCGAGGTAGCGCACGCCGACCCGCGCTCAGACGTCTTCGCAGAGGACGAGCACTTCGCGCACGCTTCGATTCGAGTCGCCCTGCCCGGAGTGGAGCAGGTCGCGCGTGCGCATCTCGACGTCGGAGTAGTAGTCGCGAAACAACGCGAGGAAGCGCGACTCCGGCGGCATCGGGTCGCCCACCGAACGCTGTCGCCAACTCTTGAGGAGCAGCCCACTGTCCGGCGAGTACGAGACGAGGAGCTTGATCTTCCGCTCCGCACAGAGCGACACCACTTCACGGAACGCGCCCTCGACGCGGTCGGCGCGACAGAAGTCCGATTGGAACCGTCGCGCGCGAACGGGGTAGCGCCCCTTGGTGATCTGACCGGCGCGCTCTTCGAGCTCCGGGTAGTCGTACGAGACGATCGTCTCGAGCACGTGGTAGAAGCGGGAGTAGTTGTCCGCCGTGTACGGTGGGTCGAGATAGACCAGGTCGACCTCCCCATCCGCGAGCGGGCCGTCCGCCGAGAGCAGCTCACCGGCCGTCGAGCCGAACACGCGGTTCATCGGTGAGAACCGGGGATGCTCCCCCCACTCGCGGCGGATGCCATCGAGCGCACGGTAGAACTCCGTCTCGATGTCGATCGAGCGTCGGCGGGCGACGGCGAGGAGCTCGCTGTCGCGCGTGAGCGCGCGAGGCTGCGCGAAGTGGCTCGTACCCGATGTCGACGTCGAGCACGCTTGGAGCAGCGCTCCGAGGTAGAGATCGTGCTTGCGCTCACGAAAGGGGTCGGTCGCGGGGATCGCATCGATCGCCGCGCGCAACGAGTCGATCACCAACGCCTGCCGGAGCCCGAAGTAGACGCCTTGGTAGTAGAGCGTCATCAATCCGTAGGGGCGCGTCGACGGGTCACACCGACGCGCGTCCAACAACGTGGCGTACTCCGAGACGAGGGGCTCGAAGTCCGTCGCGTGCGGGGTCGCCCTCACCAACCCGGCCTCCGACACGGAGAGCGGCAACGTCTCGACGAACGCTCGGTATCGCGATGCCGCGGTCGTCGTTTCCGACTCCGCGTCCGTGGCCCGCTCCTTCCTGGGTCGCCCGAGCTCCTCGATGACTCGGGGCAAGAGCGCCGCTTCGAGCTCGAGCGCTCGTGGCAGCCAACGCGTCAACGCGTCGAGGTTCTCGCGGAACGCGGCGTCGAGATCCTCCTCGGGGTCGAGCCGGTCGAGCTCCGCGACCCAACCCGCATCGCCGACCAAGTGGGCGGCAGCGAGGACCGAGGAGAAGCGCTGGGCATCGTTGGCGTAGACGCGGTAGCGCGTCGCGAGCGAACGGGCGACCACTCCCGTTCCCGCGCAGAGATCGAGCACCGTTCCGCCCGGTGCGACGAGGTCGCCGACCGCGCCGTCGATGAAGTCGGGGACCAATCGGCTCTTGGCCCCCATGTACCAGAGGGTCCGCAAGCTCTCGTTCATCGCCACCATGCGGGGATCACTCTTCCGACCAGCGATCTCCGGAGACGCTCTCGCACGACTGCCGAAGACCGACCAAGAACTCGCGCTGAAAGCGCGTCAACCAGCGTACGAAGGAGTCGGTCGGAACCCAGCGCGCCCCGATCCCGGAGAACTGTGACGTGAACTCGACCTCGGTGCCCCGCCCGTGCGACCGGAACTCGAGCGAGAACTCGACTCGCAACAGGAGAAACGCATCGGACCAGACCAGGGCACTCTCCGGATCGACGTGGTCCACCCGACCGCCCGAGAGGAACGGACGCGCCTTGCGTCGATGATGGAGTCGGAAGCGATTCCCCTTCGCCAGGCCGCGTTTTCCGCGCCACTTCGCCGCCGCCAGGCCCGGATTCCACTCCGGCCACCTCTCGACCTCGGCGACGCGCTGCCACACCCGCGGAGCCGCGGCGTTCGCCCACATCGCCTCACGAACGGTGAACACCCTCATCGGATGGATCTCACTTCTCGGTAGCGGCGCCGGTGGGATCGCCGGCGTCACGGTCGATCGGTCGGTGGCGGGGAGTGGCCATTGTGAGTCGGGCCCTCGGAGTGTCAAGCAACGCGCTACCAGCGGCCCCGGTGCACCAGACGATCCAACGAGAGGCGACTCCGTCGCGGCGCGACCTCGGCGTCGGGGGCGTAGCCGAGGGCGATCAGGAGCGCGACCCGATACCCGGGCGGAACACCGAGCACGCGGCGCACTTGGACCTCGCCAAAGCCCTCCATCGGACAGCTCGCCACGCCGCGCGATGCGGCCGAGAGCATGAGGTGGGACGCGACGAGCATCGCCTGAGCACGCGCCCAGGCGGCCGGCTCCGCCGCCGGGAAAGCGGGCACCGCGCGGAAGCGACCGAGGACGATCGTCGTCACCCGCTTCGCCGCGGCGAGGATGCCGAACGGCCCGCGACCGAACGAGAGCCGAACCATGCGTCGCATGAAGCCCGCGTAGCGGTCATCGATGCTGCCGACGGCGCGATCCGCGTCGAGCACCGCTTCGAGGTGGTTGCGGTGCACCTGCAGGTCGACGACCAGTGCGACGGTCACCGGCGCTGCGACGATCTGCCGCTGGTTCAGCGCGGCGCGGGCGAGCGCCGCTCGACGCTCTCCCCGGACCACCACGAAGTGTGTGGGCTGAAGGTTGTAGCCGCTCGGCGCACGGCGGGCGTCGTCCAGGATCTCGTCGAGGAGCGCGTCGGGGACGGGCCGCACGTCGAAGTCGCGGGCGGCGCGGCGCGCGCGAATCGCGTCGGGCACGGAGAGCGGCGGCTGGTCGCACCGCTCCTCTTCGACAGGGATGGACTCCGAGGTTCCGGCGTCGGGCATGAGGGGCTCCGTCGAACTCTGGCCGCCGCCCGCGAAACCGGTCCGGGGCTCTACTCCGTGCTCGGGATCACGAGCGCTTCGACGTCGGCGTGACCGATCGGCTCTTCGTCGTAGAGGATCTCCAACGTGTACCGCCCCGGCTCCGGGAACTCCAGTGGCGGGAGATCGAAGATGCACTCGTGGTGCTCTCGACGATCATCGTGGCAGAGGTCGAAACCGGGACTCTCGTCGAGCGAGTGCTGATCGCTGAGCCGAACGAAGCGGAAGCGGATCGTGTGGCTCCCGTGGAAGTCGCTCAGGTTGAGGTAGATCGACGCCGGCTGGTAGGTCCCCGGGAACTCGTTCAGATAGACCCGATTGAACGTGCCGGCGATCACACACTTGCCGGTCTCGTCGTCGCGATAGATATGGTCGCAGAGAACGATGGCTTGGACGTGAGGGAGGACGTTCGGCACGAGCGAATCACCTTGATTCCGGCTGCGGTGGTCCCGACGGCGCCGGCTGTGGTATCCGACGGCAGCCGTCCCGGACGATATCCGGTCGGGTGCGAGAAGAAGGGTCTCATCGACCCCTCACCGAAGGATGACCGGGCCGTGAACACCGTGCAACACCCCGGGGCGGAAATCGTGTAACCGTGAAGGCTTCGAAGGGTTGCTCGGGATCGTCCCGCGAAAGCGGCCTCGCACGTCACGCTCGAGCGACGTTCCGATACTTCGCGCGAAGGATCGCCGCCTTGCCCGGCTTCGATCCGACGAGGTTCGCTTCGAGAAGATCCTCTCGACCGTGACGCGCGAGGATGGCGGTCACCCGGGCCGAGAGCTTGGGACTCCGGTCCGCGACGGCAACCGCGATGCGCTCGAGGATCTCGTCGGAGAAACCGGCAGGTGGGTGACGATCGCAGAGCTGCTTGAAGAGCTCGCGCTTCTCCCGACCCTCGGCGGCGAGGAACGCATCGACTCGCTCGTCGAGGGTCGGTTCATCCGAGGGCTGGCCTCCCGACGGCGAGTTCGCGCCATCGACCGGTCGGCCTCGGTCCTCTTCGAAGGGAACGGCGTTGGGCTCGGTGGCGCCGGCGTCGCCGGCCACGAACTAGTCCGACTTCTTCTTCGCGCGATTGGCGAGGTGCTTCGCACGCAGCTCCATCTGCCGCGCCTTGCGCTGCGCCCGCTTGACGTGCTTGCGGGCGGTGCGCTCGTTGGCACCTCCCTTCGCCGTCTTCAGCTTCTCGCGCGTCTTCTCCACCCGCGCCTTGACGGCCGTGCTTCGGTCCTTGCCCATGGGGTCGATCCTCCTCGAGGTGTTTTGCCGACACGCCCCCGATGGCCCGAGAGCGGCAATGGCTCCAGATTGAGAGCGGCGGATTGTAGGGGTTCGGGCGTCGGAGGTGAAGTCCGACCGGCGCGTCAGTCGGCGACGATCCCGAGGCGGCCCTCGACGATCTCGAGGCGCTCGCGCAACTCGCGGATCTCCCGTTCGAGAGCGGAGATCGTGGCGTTGGGCGCCGACGCGACCACTGCCGCCGGCGCGGCAGGACGGGAGGGGCTCGGTCCGACCGCGACGTCCGAGACCTCGGGCTCCGCGGCCTTGACCCGCTCGAGCTCCGCGGGCGGGTAGAGATTGTGCGTGTAGCGAACTCCCCGCTTCACACCGTGCGGCGTCAATCTCACCACCAGCGGGTGCTCGCGCGCCTCGAGCCGATCGAGGACCGACTCGAGCTCGGGCAACGACTCGATCGCCTTCATCCGACTCGCCCGCGTCCGCAGCTCCCCCACGGACTGCGCGCCGCGGAGGAGCAACTCGCCCATCACGGCCATCTCCTTGCCGTCGAGATCGAGCATCGACGAGAACTCCTGGCGGTACTTCTCGACGCGACCGCTCGCCGGATAGACGACAGTGATCAGATGGAGCTTCTTGAGTTCCTCGAGGAAGGTATCGACCTCTTCCTCGACGTACTCGATGACCGGATCGCGGTTCGACTTCTGGTTGCAGCCGGTGGTGACCGCGTTCAGCGAGAGCGGGTAGCTCTGCGGCGTCGTCAGACTCTTCTCGATGAGCACGCCGATGACGCGCCGCTGCGGTGCCGTGAGACTGGTGAGGGACATGCGGTTCCTGGCCTCCAAGTCCGAGACGGAACCGCTAGCTTCTCGCCCCCTCCGCCGAAAGGCAAGAGGGAGGTCGCGATGGTCGTGGCGACCGCTGACGCGCCACCGTCGCGCTCATGCCGACAACACCTGCTGCTCCGCCATCTCGTAGCGACGGAGGAGCTCGGTGATCGGATGGTTGTCCCAAACGGTCCGACGATGCCGCTCCGGCGAAGCCTTCACCACCGCGAGCAACACGCGCCGCGCCTTCTCGAGGTGGGTGCGGACGACGCCCGGCTTGTTCCGCTGGTGATAGAGGCGAGCGAAGCCAGCGTGGACGTCGATCTGCAGCTGCCGATCGTGGAGCTCCTGCGCATGCTCGAGCGCCGCTTCCAACGTCTGGATCGCACGCGGCAGGTCCTGACTCTTCGCCTGTTTGTCGCCCTCGATCATGCCGCGAGCCGCCAGACCGCGAGCGAGATAGGGACGAAGACCGAGATCTCGCGCGATCTCGAGCGCTTCGCCGCACTGCGTCTTGGCGCGCTGGTGATCGCCCCACCGCGTGTAGATCTCGCTCTCGGCGACGAGCGCTCGACAGCGCCCCTCGAGAATGCCGAGCTTGTTGAAGATCTCTCGCGCGGTCTGCACTTCCTGGTGCCCCGAGGCGTGCGCCTTGGCCAAACTCCGGATCCGTCCGAGGAGGAGCCAGGCCTCCGCTTCGAGTCGATCGAGCTCGAGCATGTCGCTCATCGCGAGCGCGGCGAGTCCGAGTTGCTCGGCCACCTCGCGCTCTCCGAGCCGGAAGTACGCCTCGCCGATGTGGATCAGCGCATGGGTGACCCCGGTCTCGTGGCCGACCTCGAGGTACGTTCGCAGACCTCGCAGGAGCGAGGTCTGCGCCCGTGTCAATTCACCTCGGGCCAGGTGCAGGAGTCCGACCTGCACGTTGAACTCGGCCAACGTCTCGCGATCCGCCCCCGACGGCATCGCGTTGAGTCCCTGTTGGAACGCGTCGAGCGCCGCTTCCGTCTCGCCCGCCCAGCGAGCGACGATGCCGAGCCGCAGATAGAGCCGCGGGGCGACCGACGTCGACATCGGCCCGGCGCGCAGCGCCTTCCGCACCGTCGCCTTCGCGAGATCGAGCTCGCCTCGATCGCGCAGCAGATCGGCCAGCGAAGCGGTGGCCGTCGCGAGTCCATCCGGGTCCTTCGATCCCCAGCGCGACATCGCCGACTGTCGGCTGCGGATCGCATCGTCGCGCTCCGACCGAGAGCGGTAGTCGCACGGGAGTCCCGGGATGCCCGGAGCGGGTCCCTCCCTCGGCGTCACCTTCTGGTAGAGCGCGAAGAGACGGAAGTTCCGCGCGCCCTCGACCGCTTTGCCCATGAAGAAGCAGACCATGCCGAGCGCCCCGAGCAGCCGACTGTTGCGTCGTTGCTCCCCGATCTCGGACTGGATCTCCAGCGCGCGACGGAAGGCCTCGAACGAGAGATCCCACGCGGACTGTCGCGCGTGGAGATAGCCGAGCCGTTCCTGAACCCTCGCCTCGAGAAGGCGCGAGCCGGTCGCGTGCGCGATCGGCAACGCTTCTTCGAGGAGCGCGTGGGCCGCGGGGTAGTCGCCCTCCTGCTCCGCGAGGAACGCCATGCGAAGGAGCGAGTCGATGATGCTCATCGAGGCCCCTTGCTCGCGGGCGAGTTTCAGGTACTGCTCCTCGAACTGTCGCGCCTCGACGAACTCGCCGCGGCGGAAGTGGATCTCCTCGGTGACACGGCACAGTTCGAGGAACTCCGGATCCCCCGTGAGATCGTCGATCTCCGAGGCCTCCAGCCCCTCGTGGCAGTATCGAAGCGTCTCCTCGAACTCCCGACGCTCGAGGCAGCAGCGCGCCAAGCAGGCGTAGACCTTCATGCGCTCGTGCGAACGCTCCTCATCGCGAACCGCCGCGAACGCGGTCTGGTAGAGCTCGAACTCCCGGTCGTGGAACTTCCAGCTCGCCGCGAGCTCACCGAGGCGGCGCCACAGACCCGCCTGCACCTCGGGCTCGAAGTCGTTCGCCCGATGGGCGAGGAGTTTCTCCATGGCGTCGAGCACGCGACGATCGGGGTCGTTCACTTCGCTGAGTACGCTGACGAGCGCGCGGATGCCGCTCTCGACGCGCGGCGCAGCGGCGTCGTTGAGGGTCGTCAACAGGCCGCGGTAGATCGCGCTCGCACCTTCGAAGTCGTAGAGACGCAGCGACTCGTCGGCCGCGGCGAATCCCGCCTCCACCAACGCCGGACCGTCGGTGCCCTGCGCGAGGTGGTGATAGATCTCCCGGTAGCGCCGATTCGGGCGCTCGTCGGGATAGGAATGCTCGATCGCTTCGGCCACCGCGAGATGGAGATTGCGACGCTCGACCTTCGTCAACGAGTCGAGGATCGGCTGCCGATCGCGACGATGCGCGAGCGCTACACCGCCCCGGTGCAGCCGACGCACCCAACCGGCTCGCTCGATCGCATCGAGCCACCGCTGGAAGGTCGGCGACTCCGCCTCCTCGCTGAGATGGGCCACTCGGGCGAGCATCTCAGTGGAGATCGGCTTGCCGGCGACAGCGAGCACGTGGAGCAGTCGACGCTCCTCGGGGATCAGCGAGCGCACCGCGCGATGGACTTCGGTCTCGTAGCGCGGCAGTGCGATGAGCCGACGAACTCGGGACTCGCTCGACCCGGTCGCGTTCTCCTCCCGCTCGCGCCGCATGCGGAACGCGAGGTCGAGCGGATTGCCCTTGGTCGTCTGATAGAGCTTCTCGCGCAGCGACAGCGGAATCTCCTCGCCGAACGCCTCTCTCAGGGTGTCGGCGAACTCGTCGCGGTCGAGACCGCGCAACGGAATCGCGAGCACTTCGCCTTCCGGCAGGTCGATCGGGAACGACGCCTCGGCGTCGGTGCTGAGGACGATCGACAATCGGGGCGGCGCCGAGAGGGGCAACCCGCTACGACGTCCCTCGCGCCGCGTCCGAACGACGCGCGCCATCGTCGACAGGATCTCGCGACCGAGGCCATCGAGCGACTCCGCACGATCGACGTGGAGCACGGTCGGCACGATCTCCGCCACGCAGAGGAAGAGCCCGGCGAGATGATCGACCAGTCGGTTGCGCTCGTGCCACGGAACGAGCGGCGGGAACGGCCGGACGTCACATCCCCAGTCGATCTCCGGAAGAACGAGGTGGAGCGCCGGCGCGTGCTGCTCGACGATGTGGTCCCACGCTTCCTGCCAGTCGAGGCCGAACTCGTCGGCGAGGTCGCGCACCCGGGCGAGCAGCGATCGTGCGGCACAGAGGATCGGCTCGAGCACCTCACCGATGCCATCGAACGCTTCGCCGCGCAGGAAGAAGATGCCGTCCTCGCTCAGGCTCGCGCTGGCGGCATCGACCAGGGTCGACTTCCCCGCGCCCGCGTCACCCGAGAGCCAGACCGCGAACGCGGGATCGTGCTGGGGATTCTCACGGGTGGCCGCGCGCAGGGCACGCTCGAGCTTCGTCAGATGCCGGTCCGAGACGCGGAGCCGCGCGGGATCGTCTTCGTCCAGAGATTCACGATCCGAAGGCTCACCGTCCGATGGCTCATCCACTGGACTCCGGTCGCCGGCCATCTCGTCACCGGGGACCGCATCGGCAGGTTCCGATTCATCCGCGACTTCCGATTCATCGGCGACGGAGTCCTCGACGTCGCACGGATCCGCAGCGGCGAGGGCGTCGGCCTCGATCGAAGTCGAATCGGCGGGCGCTTCGTCGTCGACTTCGCTATGGACGCTGTCGGGCCTCTCTTGCATCCTGTCACTTTCGATACTCGTGAGGTTTCGCGTTCTCCGGGATAGTCCGGGACGTCGGAGAGGGCTTCCTCGGAACGAGGGGCATGCTCACCTGAAGACTACGATTCCCGATGGGACACCGGCAAACCGGACGCTTCCGCCGATGCGCAAGAAGAAACCTCGATCCTCTCGCAAGCGCCGACTCGACGCCCACCGCCACGATGCGCTGGCCCGCGCGGAGGTGCCCAAACCGGATCTCGTGTTGGTGTTGGATCGGATCCGGAGCATGCACAACGTCGGGTCGATCTTCCGCACCGCGGATGGCTTCGGCGTGCGCGAGCTGGTGCTCGGCGGGTTCACACCCGCCCCGCCACGCCCGGAGATCTCGAAGACGGCGCTGGGGGCCGACGAGGTGGTTCCGTTTCGCTGCGTCGCCGACCCGAAGGTCGCGGTGCTGCAGCTGCGCGCGGCTGGGGCGACCGTCGTCGCGTTGGAGCAGACGCACGACAGCCGATCGATCTACGAGTTCGAGTTCCCGACCCCGCTCGCGCTGGTGCTCGGGCACGAGACGGAAGGGGTCGATGATGAGTTGCTCGACTTCGTCGACGCCGCGGTGGAGATCCCCATGCTGGGATCGA
>JAGQRC010000288.1 GCA_020425835.1 Planctomycetota bacterium
CCGCGAGACCGGCGACCACGACGGGGTAGAGCACGGCGAGGCCGTACCAGACGAAGCGCAACCGGTCCAACCAGCCACCTCGGTTGCGCTGCAACACTCCGCGCAGGACCGGTCCGGCCGGTCGCAGCACGATGGCGAAGAAGACCGCGAACGAGAGAACGACCGCGACAAACAGGAGTCGCGCCAACGGCGTGAGGTCATCCGACTGGATCGCCACGAAGAGGAAGGTCAGCGGCACCGCGAGCAGCATGAACCAGTGGGTGTGCCGGTAGAACGGCTTCAGCGCGGCCGAGGACCAGCGGAAGTGCACTTCGCAGACGCCGCCCGGGCGCACGAATCGGCGCACGAGATTGAGGGTGAACCAGACCGCGGCCGCCTCGAACGCGCCTTGGGCGAGATCGAAACCCTCGATGCGGGCGAGGGGCCTCGCCTCCGACAGGAGCCAGCCGATCAGCGTGAGGATGAGCGGGTAGCTCGAGGCGTTGGCGGTCACCAGCAGGACCGCGCGCACGGTGAGCGAGAACGAATCGGTCTGCCACGACGAGACACGCTCCGAGAGGTGCTGCACTTGACGGCGCACCGGACGACGACTCACGAGAATGGCGATCGCGAACAGCACTGCGAGTGCCCACCGAGTGGGCGTCGACTTGAGGTCCTGGAGCAGTCCTTGGAGGAACGAGCTCCAAGTCCCGGGCTCGATCAAGTCGCGGACCTCGCGACCCGCCTGCAGGAGCGAATCGACTTGGAGGGCGTCCTCGCTGCGCTGCCAGACGAGCTTCGCCGTCAACTCCGCATCGTATCGATCGCTGTAGTCGATCGCGTTGATGAGCTGGGTCCGCAGGTCGATACCCGAGGTGATCAGCGCGTCGTACTCCTTCGTGAGCTTCTCGAGGAAGTCGCGCTCCTGCTCGAGGAGCTCCTTCGCCTGTTGCGGGAAGGCCGCGAGGATCTCCTCCGAGTACTGGGACTTCGAGTCGACGTAGGCGGGGAGGCTGGTGATCTCGGCGACTCGGGTGTCGATGTTCCCGAACTCGATCAACCGTCGTTCGTAGTCGAGGAGCTTCGACTGCGCGCGATTGACATCGGTCCGGAGCCGCTCGAGTTCGACGCGCCACTCGTCCCCGGCGAGGAGCTTCTTCTCGGCGCGGAGGATGCTCGCGTCCTCCTCCCAACCCTCGAGCTCCGCGTCCCGAGCCTGCATCGACTCGAGGCGCTCCTTGAGGATCGATGCGATCGCCCCGACCTCGCTCGTCCGACGCGCATATCGATCCGCCCGGTTCTGAGGCGCTCGGTCCTTGCCGGTTCGCTCCGCCGCCAGCGCGGCCACGCGCTCGGCGATCACCGCCAGGAGCGGATGTTGCCGCGCAGCCTCGGCCGCCTGCTCCTTCTTCGCCCGCGCTTCGATGCGCGCCATCCGCGCGCGCTCCTGGGTGACCGCCTCCTCCCAGAGCTTCGCCTCGTTCTCGAGGAAGGGGACGCGACGATTGAAATCCTGGAGTCGGACCGTGAGCAGCTCGCGCCGCTTGTCGTACTTCTCGAGCTCCGCATCCAGCTTCTTCTTCTCCGCGTCGAGCTTGATCCAGCGTGCGGTGGACGCGGCTCGTCGCGCGAAGGTCGCGCGCGGATTCTCGCCGTCGGGGGCGGCCGTCTCGAGCGCGCGACGCGCCGCATCGATCTCGGTGGCGATCTTCGCCAGCTCGGTCGGGATCTCGCGGCGCCGCTGCTCGCGTCGCTCGGGCTCCGGCTTCAGCGCCGCCTGTCGCTCTCGCGCCGCGGCGAGTTCGCTGGTGACCGTGTTGCGTCGCGTCTCGAGCTCCTCGAGCGGCAGGGACGGATAACGAACCTCCGCGCCGTCCTCGGACTTCGGGAACGAAGTGGTCAGCGTCTCGGCGAGCTTCTGTTGCGCATCGGCGAGCTCGGCCGGCGCCTCTCGGACCGCCTTGTCCAGCTCGGCCCGTTCACGCTCGAGATCGGCGGCGCGATTGAGCGAGGTCGAAGCGGCGAGCAGACTCTCTCGGACGCTCGCGCGAGTCGGCTCGTCGAGAGTGCTGTCGGTGTCGACGGCCGCGAGCTCCGCGTCGAGCTGCGTCTTGTCGAGGGCTGGTGGCGCCGTCGGCGTCTGTGAGAAGACCCGTGGCCCCGTGAGAAGCACAATCACTCCGAGTGCGATGAGAGCTCTGACCCGTCGACCCCGCACCGTTCACTCCCCTCGATCGGCCGCGGCCGATATCACTCGTCCGCGCCGGCTCCGTGCACGACCCCACGCGCCTGCGGTGTCGAGCCCGCGCAGGCAAAGGGGAGGATCCTACTCAGCGAGCGCGTCGCTGGAGAGGCCTCTTTCCGACGTCGTCGTCAATCCGTGAACTCGTCCTCGGTGTGGCGGTACTCGCGGTGCAGCCGGACCGGTCGGCCCTTGCGCTGGAGCCGCAGGTTGAGCAGCTCGACGAAGACCGAGAAGCCCATCGCGAAGTAGATGTAGCCCTTGGGAATGTGGTGATGGAGCCCGTCCGCGATCAGCGCCATGCCGATCAGGATGAGGAACGACAGCGCGAGCATCTTCACCGTCGGGTGACGCTCCACGAACTCCCCGACTGCGCGAGCGAAGAACATCATGAAGCCGACCGCGACGATGATCGCCGCGACCATGATGGAGACGTGGTCGACCATCCCGACCGCGGTGATCACCGAGTCGAGCGAGAAAACGATGTCCAGGAGCGCGATCTGGAGGATGACACTGCCGAACGAGGACCCGCCGGCGGTCTGCCCCTCTTCCTCCGCGCCCTCGAGCTTCGCATGGATCTCATGCGTGCTCTTCCCGAGCAGAAAGAGCCCGCCGACCAACAGGATCAGGTCCTTGCCGGAGACGGCGTGCTCACCCAAAGTGAGGAGGGGATCCTCCAGTCGCATCACCCAGCTGATCGACAGCAGCAGTCCGATGCGCATCAGCATCGCCAGGATCAGCCCGAGGCGTCTCGCGGCAGCGCGTCGTTCGGAGGGCAGCCGGCCACAGAGAATCGAGATGAAGATGATGTTGTCGACCCCGAGGACGATCTCGAGGACGGTCAGCGTCAGGAGCGCGATCCAGCTCTCGGGATCGGTCAGCATCTCGACGAGTTCCACGCCTCGCTACCCCTCCCAGGTGATCCGCCACCCACAATAGGCGAAGTAGCCGATCAACAGCAGGATCCCCTCCGCTCGGACGATCTTGCGGTCGTGCGTGTGACAGAGCAGGAACACCGCGAGCGTCGCGACGACGACGGCGATCACGTCGATCCGACCTCCGGCCGAGATCTCCACGGGGCGGAACGACGCCGTGGTCCCGAGCACCAACAACACATTGAAGATGTTGGAGCCGATGACATTCCCGACCGCGAGATCCGATTCGCCCTTCCACGCCGCGACGGCCGACGCCACGAGCTCCGGGAGACTGGTTCCGATCGCGACGAGCGTGAGTCCGATCAAGGATTCCGAGACCCCGGCCGTTCGGGCGATGGAGACCGCCCCGCGGATCGTGAGCTCCGCTCCGCCGACCAGGGCGACCAGGCCGAGGACCACCATCACGACGTCGAGGAGCGGTCGGTCCGGACCGACGGGCAGCGGTACATCCTCGACGCTCGCGGCGAGCTTCTTCGCGGCGCGCCCTCGGATCACGCCGATCACCGTGTAGTAGATGAACACGGCGAAGAAGAGGAGCAGCACCAGCCCGTCGGAGCGGTCGACGACGGCCGGCTCGCCACGCAGTTCAGGATCGAGCACGAGCACGCCGGTGACGAGGATCGCCAACATCGACATCGGAATCTCGCGAACGACGACTTCCGACTGGACGACGAGGGGGCGAATGCAGGAGGCGATCCCGAGGATCAACCCGATGTTGGCGAGATTCGAGCCGACGATGTTCCCGAACGCGAGGTCGAGGTTGCCGCGCCACGCTCCCATCATGTTGACGGTCAGCTCCGGAGCGCTCGTGCCGAACGCGACGACCGTCAGCCCGATCACCAGCGGTGAGACCCCCATCGAGCGAGCGAGACCCGATGCGCCGCGCACGAGGAAGTCTCCTCCGCCGAGAAGGAGTGCGAGACCACCGATGAGCAGCAGAACGTCGATCATGGTGTCGTCAGCTCGTCTTCCGCGTCAGGGGGTCGCGGATCATGCGGGAACCGGACGCCGAAGGGAATCCCCCTAGCCCGATCGACGGCGCGGGTCGGCCGGATATACTCGGGGATCTCGCCGGCCGGCCCCGAGCTCTGCGGGACTCGCGCCGAAACCGACGGCTCGGTGACGGGGTTCCCGCTCCGGGGTCCCGGATCCCGGTCGCCGAGCGCTGGAGGAGGTGGGTCGTGAGTTCGAACTCGACGTCGATGGAATGGGGTCCGGGCGGACGGTGGCGCGCGGTCGGCCTCGCCGTGCTCTTCGGGGTCCTCGGCCTGCGAGGAGTCTCGGTCGCGCAAGACGCCGAGATCGAGTTCTTCAGTTCGGCGTTCCTGCCGCAATCCGTGACCATCGACGCGGGCGGCACGGTCGCGTTCACCTGGGTCGCCGGACTCCATACCCTGACCAGCGGAACGCCCACCGGGGCGCCGGGCACCCTCGACGAGCCGGGCGCGATCTTCCAGGCGACGTTGAGCTCCGGCAGCCCGAGCTTCTCGTTCACCTTCTCGGCCTTCGCGGGTACGACGGTCCACTTCCACGACGCGCTGAACCCGATCCAGATCGGGACCATCGAGATCCTCGGGGACGATCTGACGTTCACCGTCTCGGTGCTCGACAACGTCTTCGAGCCGGAGCTGCTCGAGATCTTCGAGGGTGACACGGTGAGATGGGAGCACGAGCCGATGGAGATGCTCCACACGGTGACGAGTGGCGCGTCCTCCGATCCCGCCGACAATCCGGGGGCCCTGTTCAACGAGATCTCGAGTGACTCGAGCCCGATCTTCGAGTACCTCTTCGCCGACGCCGGTCTCTTCCCCTACCACTGCATTCCCCACGAGGGACTCGGCATGCTCGGTACGATCGTCGTTCAGGACCGGTTCATCCGCGGCGACGGCAACCGCGACGGGGGCATCACGATCGCCGATCCGATCAGCACGCTCGACCACTTGTTCGGTGGAGTGCCGACGCTGTGCGCCGATGCTCACGATGCCAACGACGACGGCAACGTGGACATCGGCGACGTCATCTACGTTCTGAGCTACGTGTTCTCCGGCGGCCCGGCGCCGCTCGCGCCCTTCCCCGATGAAGGCCCGGACCGCACCGGCGATGCGCTGAGGTGCGGCAACTGAGCCGTGGGTCGGGCTTGCCTCGGGTCTGTCCGAAGCCGCAACGCAGAGTGATTTCCAGTGAAGGCCATCTCTGACCCCACGAGCGACTTCACTCGAATACCGGTGATCGCGTGATTCGGCCAGCCGTAGCCGGCCGATCACGCTTGTTCGCGGGGTCCGCTGAGCTTCGGCGGGCGTGCTGGGCGCAGGAAGCGGGCTGCTAACTCCGTCGAGGAGCTGCAACAAAGCCAGAGTCGTCGAGGCCCGGCGTTTCGCCCACGAACTTCTGTGTCAGCACACTTGCGGTCCGTTGAAAAACTACTTTCGAGGCGAGAGTCCG
>JAGQRC010000289.1 GCA_020425835.1 Planctomycetota bacterium
TGTCGCGCGGCGACGACTCGGGGACGCACATCCGCGAGCGCAAACTCTGGGGTGACGCTCTGCCGAGCGATGCGCCGTTCTATCTCTCCGCGGGCCAAGGAATGGGCGCGTGCCTCGTTCTCGCCAGCGAGAAGCAGGGCTACGTCCTCGCGGATCGGGGGACCTTCCTCGCGTTCGCCGATCGAATCGATCTCGAGGTCGTGGTCGAGGGCGACCCCGCGCTGCGCAATCCCTACGGCGTGATCCGGGTCGACCCGAAGCGTCACGAGGGCGTCCACGATCGCGAAGCGCACGAGCTGATCGACTACCTGACGTCGGACCGCGGTCAGACCCGGATCGGCGAGTTCCGAGCACACGGCGAGGTGCTGTTCCATCCGGCATCGGCGAAGCCCTAGCTCGTGGACCTGGTTCTCGATGGTCTCGGCGAGGCGCTCCGCCTGATCGCGACGGCCGACGCGCACCTGCTCCATGCCGTCTCGGTCTCGATCACCTGCACGTTGACCGCGGTCGTCGCGGCGGCCGTGATCGCGATACCGTACGGAGCGTGGCTCGCGTTCTACCGTTCGCGCTCTCCGCTGCAGGTGACGATGTTGCGCGTCGGGATGTCCGTGCCGACCGTCGTCATCGGATTGGTCGTCTACGCCTTGTTGTCGCGCAGTGGCCTCCTCGGCGGCCTCGACCTCCTGTACACGCGCACCGCCATCATCGTCGGCGAGTTCCTGCTCGCGTTTCCGCTCCTCGCCACCTTGTCCCACGCGGTCGCGGTCTCCCTCGATCGCGTCGTCGTCGAGTCGGCGCTCACCCTCGGGGCGAGCCGTTGGCGCGCGCTCTGGCGATCGCTCGGCGAGGAGCGCCCCGCGCTCGCCGCCGCGCTCCTCGCCGCGTTCGGTCGATGCATCACCGAGCTCGGCATCGCGATCACCGTCGGCGGCAACCTCGCGCACCGGACGCGCACGCTTCCTTCGACGATCCAACTGGAGCTCTCGCGCGGCCGGTTCGGCGAGGCCCTCGCCCCCGGGATCGTTCTCCTCGCCATCGCCATCGTCGCGACGGTCGCCACGCACTGGCTCAGCGGGGAGCGACGTCGATGATCCGAGCGACGGAGCTCACGGTCCGATTCGACCCGGGGACGGTGCTTCGCTACCCGTCGTTCGAGATCGGCAGCGGCGAGCGGATCGCGCTGCTCGGGCCCAACGGCTCGGGGAAGTCGACGCTGCTGCGCGTGTTGGCTGGACTGATCGTCCCCACTTCGGGCAAGGTCCGCGGTGTCCCGCCGCGCGGTCGCACCGTGCTGGTCCACCAGCATCCCTACCTGTTCCGGGGCACGGCGCGCGAGAACGTGGAGTGGGCATCGAGAATCGCGCCGATCGCGCTCGACGTCGACGCATGTCTCGCGCAAGTCGCGGCGGAGCCGTTCGCGCATCGCCCGGCGAAGAGCCTCTCCGGCGGTGAGCGCCGTCGGGTCGCGCTCGCGCGCGCGCTCTGTGTGAAGCCCGAACTGCTCCTCCTCGACGAGCCGTTCGCCGGTCTCGACGAGGAGGGCGCGGCGGCGATCCGGGGGGCGCTCGCCGCGTTCGATCACACGATCGTCGTCGCCTCACCGACGACGAGCCCGCGGGATGCGAGTCGCGTCATCGGACTCGCGGGGCGCAGCCCGGAGCGCGCCTGATCCGCGTTCCGGTCAGGGGCAGTCGGTCCCCGGCCAGCAGTCCAACGCATCGGCCGTCGGGTCCGCGCCACACTCCGGGAACGGAGCGCTCGGGTCCGCGCCGGCCGCGAACAGCGTGGACAGCGCGAAGACGGCGTCACCGATGTCGACCATGCCGTCATCGTTGGCGTCGGCGGCGTCGAGACACCCGATCGTTTCGCCGACGAAGAGATGATTCAGCACCGAGACGGGGTCGCCGATGTCGAACGAGCGGTCGCCGTTCGCATCGCCGCGGATGAACTGCCCGAGGCTCGGTGCACCGTAGAGCTCGGCGACATCCTGCGCGGTGAGCGGGACGTCGTAGACGCGAACCTCGTCGATGGTCCCGTCGAAGTACTTCATGTCCTCGAGCTGCTTCGCGTAGCCCTTCCCGATCCAGAACACGGACGGATCCGTCACGTCGGAGAGAAAGTGACTCGTGCTCGGGTCCCCGACGTTGTAGTGGCGGTCGACCATCTCGACGCCGTTGAGGTATCCGGTATTGAAGTCCGGACCGACCACGCCGACGAAGTGGTACCAGGTCTCCGTCTCGAGGTGGTATCCGGAGTCGAAGCAGAGCGG
The DNA here is from genome assembly GCA_020425835.1 of Planctomycetota bacterium. The sequence continues at coordinate 2,270 of JAGQRC010000289.1, forward strand.
CGTCGCGCCATCCTGGTAGTAGGTGAAGTAGAGTTTGCTCCCGCCGGGATAGCCGTGACCCGCTTCGATCACCAACGCGGAGTCGTTCGGCGAGACTTGACCGTTGCCGAGATAGAAGACCGGACGCAGGGACGAGGTCGGCGGGAGCGGATCGAGGCGGAACCAGACGGAGATGCTGCCGAACGGCAACGCCGCGAGCGCCGCCGGGCAACCGGTCGCGCCGGGGATGCCGACGAAGTCCGTCGTGCCCGAGAAGTCGAGACCTCCACCCATCACTCCCGGCCCGCGCGTCGCGCCGAAGATCACCCCATCGTTTCCGGCCGTCGAGCTGTCCTGAGCGACGCTCCCCCCGGGCTCCTCGAACAGCCAGGCTCCGACGGGCTCGTCGAGCGCGAGGCTCGGCGTCGACAGGAGTGCGACGATCGCGACGAGGACGAACGGCAGTCCGAGGATCACGACGATGCGTGACGATCTCATGGGTTGGGACATCGGTGGCTCTTTCGGAAATCGGGGGGAGGAAACGAAGGCGATCGTTCCCAGGGACGAGAAGACCCCAACGGTAGCATCTCAGTGCGTGGAATCGAGGACGAACCGAGAGACCCGGAGACCTGCGGATCCGGGCTCGTGAGCGCCGTCCCTCGGGGCGGATCCATCGACCCGACGCACGCTCGCGAACGGCGCGCCGCCGAGGCAAATCCACGGCCTCTCCCGGAGTCGACATCCCAGTCCGGGTCGAAGCCCTCATCGTCGCGTCCGGACCACCTCCCCCGCGATCGAGAGCTCTCCGACGGGTACACTCCCGGGTCGGCGAGCGTTGGGGTTCTGGCCAGAGGGTGTGGTGTGTTGAGCCGCGTTGAACACGACGATCCCCCGACCTTCGACGGAGGCGATCCCGAGTCCTGGGTCGCGGCCTACATCGAGGAGGCGACGGATGTCGGGGCACCACCGGCACTCTTCGACTGGTTGGAGCGCGTGCCGCCGTCCCTTCGCGGCGAGGTCGAGCGACGCGTGCTCGCCTTCCTGCGCTTCGAGTCGCTGACCCACGATCCCCTCGTCGCCCCGAGCGATCGACGCTCGACCGTTCCCCCGACCCTCCCCTCGCAGTTCGGCGAGTTCCGCATCCTCCGCCGTCTCGCGGCGGGAGGCATGAGTGCCGTCTACCTCGCGGAGCAGCGATCGCTCGGCCGCGTCGTCGCGCTCAAGATCCTTCCCCCGGCATTCGCGCCGAGTGGATCCACCGGAGAGCGCTTCCGACGCGAGGCGCAGATCGTCGCGCGACTCCGTCACCCGAACATTGTCGGCATCCACGCCTACGGCGAGGAGCACGGGACGAGCTACCTCGCGTTGGACTACGTCGAGGGGGAGACACTCGCCGAGCGCATTCTGCGTTGGCGGGAGGACCGGTCCGCTTCCGCGGGTGACCCTCACGAGATCGCTCGACTCGGGGTCACTGTCGGCGAGGCGCTCGGCTACGCGCACGCCCACGGCGTCATCCATCGCGACGTCAAGCCGTCGAACATCATCATCGACACGTCCGGCGAACCGCACATCGTCGACTTCGGCCTCGCGAAGGATGCGCTCGCGCTGTCGATGTCGAGAACCGGTGACATGCTCGGCACTCCGCAGTACATGGCCCCCGAGCAGGTCGATGCGACGTTCGGGGAGGTCGACGCCCGGACCGACGTCTACGGTCTCGGCGCGACGCTCTACGAGAGCCTCGCGCTCCGCCCTCCCCACGGCGGGAGCACGATGGAGCGCGTGGTCCATCACATCACGCGGCTGGAGGCACCGTCCCTGGCCGCCCTGCGATCGCAGGTGCCGCGCGATCTGGCGACGATCGTCCACACCGCTCTCGAGAAGCATCCCGATCACCGCTACCAGAGCACCACCGAGATGGTCGCCGACCTCCGTCGATTCCTCGACGGGAGGCCGATCCTGACGCGTCCGGTGAGTCTGTGGCGACGCGTCGGACGGTTCGCTCGCCGACGCCCGGCGCTCGTCCAGGGTCTCGCACTCCTGATCGTGCTCGCGATCGCGATTCCCGCCGTCGTCCTCACCCGCGTCTCGCTCGAGCACGAACGGGAGCGCGCGGATCGCGAGCAACGCGAGCGCGATGGCCTCCGCCTGTTGAGCGAAGCGAACGCGGTTCTCGCGAGCGATCCGGGCCTCGCGCTGCGACTCGCGGTCGAGGGCGCCGAGCAGTTCCCCGGGGTCATCGCGAACGACACGCTGTACGCGGCGTGGCGCGCGGACGACCGAGCGGGCGTGGAGCGAAAGACGATCCGCGCGCACCGAGGTCACATCCACAAGGTGCTGTTCGACCCGACCGGCACCTGGATCGGCAGCGCTTCCGCGGATGGGACGGCGGCGATCTGGCGCGCCAGCGATGGCGAGTGTGTCGCCCGACTCGAGGGGCACGAGGGACCGGTGCTCGATCTCGCCTTCGCTCCCGACTCGAGACGAGTGCTGACCGCGGCGCTCGATGGCGCGGCCCGCATCTGGGACGTGGAGAGTCCGGCGGAGCCGGAGTGGTCGGTTCGCGCCGACGGTCCGGTCCACGCGGCGCGCTGGGTCCTCGACGGTCGCGCGGTGATCGTGGCGAGTCTCGATGGGACGCTCGCCTGCTACGACGCGAGCCCTCCGCACGCAATGCGTTGGCGGACGGGCGATCTTCCGACCGTGAGTCTCGGTCGGTACAGCGACATCTGGAGCGAGGTCGATGCGTCGATCGCCGTCTCCCCTGATGGCCGGAGCGTGCTCGCCGGGACGGTCGACCGTCGCGTGACTCGGTGGGACGCGGAATCGGGCGATCGCGTCTGGTCGACCGCCGTCCTTCCGGAGCGGGTCAGCGCCATCCAGATCGCCCGCAACGGCTCACGCCTCGTGAGCTACGGAACGGGATCGGAGACCTCGTGGCAAGGTCGCGTCTGGGATGCCGACGATGGCCACGCGATCACGACCGTCGGTCGAGCGTCGACCGGATCGCTGCGTGGTGTCGCGATCTCCGATGATGGGGCACGGGTGACGACGAGCGGAGGCCTGGGCAGCGACGTCTGGAACGCGTCGACCGGCGAGTGGCTCGGACAACGGCTGCGCACCGATTGCGTGATGCCCCGCCAACACTTCCGAGCGTTCGCTCCCCACTCGCGCGAGTTCGCGACCACGCACATCGGTGGGCCCCTCCTCCTCGGTTCGGCGCAGGAGCAGGCACGCAGCCTGCGCTCCGATGAGTCGTGGGTGACGTGGCTCGACTTCGACCCCACCGGGATGCGGCTCGTCACCGGCGGTCAGACCGGAACACTCCGCATCTGGAGCCTGAGCGCACCGGC
>JAGQRC010000290.1 GCA_020425835.1 Planctomycetota bacterium
TGACCGCAGTGCTTCCTGTGACCGCAGTGCTTCCCGGTGCGCAGAGCGTCACGGTTGGCTGGCGGCTCGGGGCCGACCTCGAGTCGGCCCTTGGGGCGGGGTCACGAGTTCGACCGTGATGTCGCTGGCCAGCCTCGCTTCGGTCTGAAGGGCGCTGCGCAACTCCGTCCACACCGTTCGGCCCTCGTGTCCCGAGATGCTGACGGTCGTCGGCGCGCTGACGAAGCCCGCTCGCGAGACGACCTCGACCTTCGCGATCTTCTGTCGGACCAGGGGCTTGGTCCCGACGAGTCGTTCCACGCTGTAGTGCGCGTGGCGCCCCCCCTCGAGGTCGTCCCACGATTGCGTCTCGGCCAACACCATTCGACCGGTCGGATTCGTCTGTCCGGTCCGGCGCTGGAAGTTCTTCTCGGCGACCTCCAACGCTCGCTCCAAGACCCTCGGGAACTCCGCGAGCAACTCGGAGCGCCGGCGCTCGCCCCAGCCGGCGAACTCGAAGACGATGACCGCCAGGGCCAGCAAGCAGAGCAGTGAGTAGGTCCAGATCGCGGAGCGACTCTCCGCGGAACTTCGTTTCGGGCGCAGCTCACTCCGTCGCGTCACGAGTCCTCCCTTGCAGAGCGCGCGATCTTACTGATCTCGCCGAGGAATTCACGCGCGGCTCGCCCGCTGGCCGAATCGTTTCCCACTTTCGCGACTCACTTCGTCACACCGACGAAAGGACCCGAGCGCGCGAACGAATCCGACTCGGTTCGCTCCTCGATCGCCGCGACCTGCGACTGCTGTTTCGCAAGGCATTGCGGTATGCGTGGCCGTCCCTGGCCAACTCGAGGTCGGACCGCTCCCACCGGGCAGTGGCGATCGATTTGCCTTCGGCGCGGTCACACCATTCCGGAGTCGAGGGCGGAGGTTCCGCTCTCGGAGTGGTCGCTCGTTCGGCATGTTCGGGGGGCCCGGCGAGCGAGTTCGATCGGCGGGCGACGGATTCCCGATCCCCATCGAGGGACGTAGCGCGAAACGAGGAAGTCTCATGACAGCGAGACTCGGGCTCCTTGCGGTTCTCATCGGCGTCGGTATGGGGGCGAGTTCTACCCTTCCCGCGCAGACCGTGACGGTGACCACGGCGGCGGACGTGATCGACATCCCCGTGTCGACGGGCACGATCGCGGATCTGCCTGGCCCTGACGGCAAGGTCTCGTTCTCCGAGGCGATGATCGCGACCAACAACACACCCGGGCTACAGACCGTCGCCTTTGCCATTCCCCAGTCCGAGTGGACGCTTCAATTCCTGTTCCCGGGGCGGGCGGTGCTCACGTCGATCACCGGGTTCTACTTCCGCGCGTTCGACGAAGTGATCATCGACGGCACCACACAGACCGTGTTCACCGGCGACACGAACCCCAATGGCGGTGAGGTCACCATCTATCAGAGTGATCTCTTCCTGATCGCCGACAACTGCACTCTGATCGGTTTCGACAGCACCGACGTCTTCGTGACCGGTAGTGGCAGCCTCGTCGAGGGCAACACCGGCTCGATGAACATCGAGGTCTCGGGGGCCGGCCACACGGTTCGGAACAACACCGGAGGAACCGTCGCGATCGACCACGGGGATGAGTGCATGATCGTTGGCAACGTCTTCCAGCGCATGAGGGTGCTCGGTCCCGCCGCGAACGCGGTGATCGGCGGGCCGGCACTCACCGATAGGAACCACTTCACCGGGTACGGATTCTGGAACAGCCAAGGGCTGCCCGCGGGAACCGCAGTCCAGATCGTCGATACCGACAACCTGCTACTCGAGAACAACTGGATCGGGACGACGACCGACGGGCTCGCCTCGGGCAACGATGCGACCACCATCGGCATCCGGCTCGAGGGCGAGAACACCAACACGGTGATTCGCAACAACCGGATCGCCGGGGTGCTCGGACAGGGACTCTCGGTGTACGCGGGCCAGGTCTTCGGCTGGGCGATCCAGATCGGTGGGGCCGGATCGGGGATCGAGCTCGTGGGCAACACCGTGGGGCTGGACGCTGACGGTGAGCCGACGCTCGGAAGTGTGTGGGGCATCGATGGCGGCGACGCGTTCCCGACGACGGCGACCGACATCACCATCGGCGGGACCGCGCCCGGAGAGGGCAACGTGATCGCGGGACACTCCGCCAACGGAGTCACCGTTGCGGAAGATGTCGATCAGGTGCGGATCTCGGGGAACTCGATCTACGAGAACGGAGCTCTCGGGATCGATCTCGTTCCCGTGACCTTCGGCTACGGTGTGACGCCAAACGACCCGCTCGACGCGGATGTCGGCGGGTGCGGGCTCCAGAACTTCCCGGAGATCGAGCTGGCCACGCCGGTGCTCGGTGGTCTGTTGATCGTGGGGGGCTCCAGAGTTCCGCCCTCGATGAGTTCACGCTCGAGTTCTTCGGGAGCGCGACGTGTGACGATTCGGGATACGGTGAGGGCTCCGACTTCCTCGGCGCGTCGACGGTCACCACGGATGCCAACGGACTCGCGACGATCGACGTCCTGCTTCCGGTCTCGATCCCGAGCGGGTGGAAGGTGACAGCGACGGCGACGCTCGAGCCGGTGGGAGCGACGTCGGAGTTCTCGCTCTGCGTCGACGTCCTGACGAGCGGCCCGGACTTCCGTCGCGCCGACTCCAACGGTGATGGCACCGTCGACATCTCCGATCCGGTGTTCTCGCTCGCGTTCCTCTTCACCGGCGGGGCGACGCCGCCGTGTCTGGACGCCGCGGATGCCAACGACGATGGGCTCGTCAATCTCGCCGACGCCGTCGCGACGCTCACCGAGCTCTTCGGGACCGGAGGTGTGGTTCCTTTGCCCTACCCCGGTTGTGGCGTCGACGTGACGGCGGACGGCTTGACCTGCGTCACCTACACAGAATGTCCGTAACACCGGGACTCTCGACCCGGAGTTTCGACGACCAAAGGGCCGGGGCACTGTGCCCCGGCCCGTTCCTTCGCCGGTGATCAGCGAGGAGCAGAGCCCGAGGTGGCGGAGTCCGTGGGGCCGCAACGGGGAGTTACCGCCGGATCGCCGAGGTGATACAGCCGCGGACCGGCTCCCCGGCCTCGAACCGAGCGGTGATCGAGGTCTCGGAGACGAGATCCAGGCCGGCCCGCTCGAGGGCGGCGCGCACCATGGTCGGGGAGTGCGCATAGCGGCCGGCGGCGTGGAGGACGAAGTCTGCGTCGTCCGCGTCGAGGACTTCGGTCGAGAAGACGAACGAGCCGCCCCGGGCCAGCGACTGCGCCACCGCCCCGAAGAGCGCATCGAGGTTGCCGAAGTAGCAGACCGTGTCGGCGCACGCGATCAGATCGAAGCGACCGTGTTGCTGGTTCAGGTATCGCGTCAGCTCGTCGACCTCGAGCGCATCGTAGAGCCCGAGCTCGCGCGCCTTGTCCAGCATTCCGGGTGACAGATCGACACCGACCAGCTCGCGCGCTCTCGAGCGCAGGAACGGCGCGCAGAGTCCCGTGCCGCAACCCGCATCGAGGACGACGAGATCTCGACGATCCCCGAGCTCGGAGTCGAGGCGTTCGCGGATCGCCGACGGTACCGCGTACCGCAGATGCTCGAGGTTCTCATCGAAAGTGGCGGCGAAGGCGTCGAAGTAGGTGGCGACGTAGTCATCGGCCGCTCGTTCCGGGACCTCCTCGCCGGTGGTCGCGGCGAGGAGGTGGCGGGCGGTCGGGTTGTCGGGATCGCGCTCGAGCCAATCGCGGTAGACCTGCGCCGCGGCGTCGAGGGAACCCTGCTTGTAGAGCACGACGCCGAGCCCTTCGTACGCCCGGACGAAATCGGGAGCGATACCGAGGAGCTCCCGATAGGCGGTGACGGCGTCGTCGAGGTGTCCCGCCTTGCGGAGACTCGCGGCGAGGCGGAGCCGCGCCCGACGGCTCGAGGGATCGAGTTCGATCACCCTTCGATAGCAGTCGAGCGCCTCGTCGAACTCATCGTCGAGCTCGCGGAGGAGCCCGAGGTTGTAGAACGCCTCGCGGTGGTTCGCGTCGAGGGCGATCGCTCTCGCGTACGCCTTGCGCGCTGGAACCGCGTCGTCCGCCTGCGCGTGAGCGACGCCGAGCGCGTTCCAAGCGTCGGCGGAACGAGGCTCGAGGTCGACGGCGCGTCGCGCGGCGGACACCGCATCTTCCGATCGGCCGAGACGGCGCAGCGCCGCGGCGCGACCGCGATGCGCTTCCGGTCGGTGGGGGGCGAGGGCGACGGCTCGATCGAATTGCTCGAGCGCGGCGAGGAGTTCGCCGCCCGCCGACAGGACGTGGCCGAGGTTGACTCGGGGGCTCGGATCCTCGGGCGCGAGCTCGATCGATCGACGCAACAGAGTGATCGCCTCGTCGATCTCGCCCCGTTGGAACTCGACGACGCCGAGATACTGGCTCGCCTCCGCGACGTCGACATCGCGCGCGATGTGATCGCGGTAGATCCGGCTCGCGGTCTCGAGGTCCCCTCGACGATGGAGCTCGATCGCTCGAGCGAGATCACCGCTGCGACTCCGGCTCTCGGGTTCCACGATCGTTCTCCGTCGGGCTCGGGGGCGCGTAGGATTCCGGAGCGATTCGAGGGGAATCCCCTACGGCCGACCTGCGGAGGGCCGATATAGAGGTCACACCCATCCGGCCTCGCGCCGGGGAAGGACTCCTGCGGTGTCCACGGAGACGAGTCTGAACGAGCGCCGCCCGGCGGTCCAGTCCGAGGAATCGGTGCACCCACGCCCGGCCACCGGACTCCGCGCCCTGGTTCGATCCATCGCCATTCGCGCTCGCCTCTATCCGCACATCACGCTCAACCGGATGCCGTTCAAGACGTTCGAGTTCCGCGAGCTGATGAAGCTCACGCGCTTCGACGCGGATGACCGCGTGCTCGACCTCGGTTGTGGAACCGGCACGCAGACCATCCTGGTCGGAAGACGGTGTCGTCAGGTCGTCGGGGTCGACACCGATCCGGCGTGGATCGCGCGCGCGCGGCAGGTCGCGGCGCGGTTCGAGGGTGTCGTCGACTGCGCCTTCCGTCACGGACCGGTCGAGGCGCAGGGGTTCGAGTCCGCGTCGTTCGATCGCGTGCTGAGCTTCTGCGTGATCGAGCACATTCCGAACTACGACGAAGTGCTCGCGGAGCTCCACCGCGTGTTGAAGCCCGGCGGCCAACTCGTGCTGTCGGCGGATGCCCTCGAGGGGATCGAGGATCCGGAGCTCATCGAGCGCCACCGCACCGACAACCACGTCTTCCAGTACTTCCGCGCGGACACCTTCCGGCGCTGCCTCGAAGAGGCGGGATTCGAAGTGGAGACGCTCTATCCGATCTTCCGCAGCGAAGCCGCCCGTCGCTGGTTCGAAGCGGACATCCGCTCCGGGTTCCGCTACTCCTACCTCGGTGCGTTGACCCGCTACTTCCGACTGCGATTGCAGGAGGCGCTGTGTCGCCAGCGGGAGCGCGGGCTGTTCCTGATCGCGAGCTGCCGCAAGCGCTGAGGCTGGTCGCAGGCCTCGGCTCGGGTCCTGGGGCCGGGTGGGGGCTGTCGTGAACTCGAGACGG
>JAGQRC010000291.1 GCA_020425835.1 Planctomycetota bacterium
CATGGCGTGATAAGACGCATCACCGTCCGGCCGGGCACCGCTCCGGGGTCCGGTGCCGAGGGCGCGGTGATTCTCGCGATTGAGCTGACGAATCGTCTCCAAGAGATCCTTGGACATACCGGTTCTCCAAAGTTCGATGCCCCCATTGGAAAGCTACGATGCCCGTGGGACCCTGGCCAAGGCGGAGGCAGCAATGATCGGACCCGGCCTCTACCTCGTCGCCAGCTTCGCTGTTGGAGGGATCCCGTTCGCGTTGCTGCTCGGTCTCTTGCGCGGCGTCGACATTCGGACCCGGGGCAGCGGTAATGTCGGTGCCACGAACCTCGGCCGATCCTTGGGCCTGACCTGGGGGATCCTTGCGCTCGTCCTCGACGCGGCGAAGGGGGTCGTCGCGGTGGCCTTGGTCCCGACGTGCCTCGGACCGACTTCGCCGGCGGTTCCCGTACTCGCCGGTGCCGCTGCCATAGTCGGGCATTGCTTCAGCCCCTACTTGGGCTTCCGAGGAGGGAAGGGGGTGGCCACCGCTGCCGGTGTCCTCCTCGGACTGAACCCGTTGCTGTTCGGCGTGATCCTCCTTCTGTGGGGTGTCGGCTACGCCATCACGCGGACGGTAGGGATCGCTTCGTCGATCGCGGCGGCTGCGGCGATGGTTATCGGACTCCTCGCGGCGTTCGAAGTGGTGCCACGCCTCCTCGGAACAAGTGTCGCCGAAGGTTGGTTCGCGGCGCTCCTCGGTGTCCTCGTCCTCGTTCGGCATCGATCCAACTTGACCCACTACATTCGATCGAGAGCGCGAGGTGCGCCTTGACCCCGAAACGCTCGAGAGTCCTGATCTTCGGCTCGGGCTCGTTTGCCGTCGGGCTGGCGCACGTCCTTCGTCGGCGGGGGGCCGAAGTGTGGGTCCTCTGTCGTCGCGAGGAGCGGGTGCGCGAGATCATCGCGCGTCGACACGGCTCCCTCCCCGGAATCGACCTCGCCGAGGGGATTCGGGCGACCCTCGAATTGAGCGGCGACGCGCCGAGTTTCGATTTTGCGATCTCCGCGGTCCCGACGCAGAGGCTGCGTTCGTCTCTCGAGCTCCGGTCGTCGGAGTTGCCCGCCGGAATACCCTGGATCTCCGCGTCCAAGGGGATCGAACTTCGAACGGGGTTCAGGCCCTCCGAGATCATCGCTGCATTCGGCCTGGACGCCGCGCCCGCCGTCCTGTCGGGACCGAGCCACGCCGAGGAGGTCGTCCGCGACGTTCCGACCGCGGTTGTTCTGGCGACCGAGGACTCGAGTCGAGGTCCTGCACTGCAGAGCGCGCTCTCGACCGAGCGCTTCCGGGTCTACTGGAATCGCGACCCGGTCGGTGTCGAGTGGGCGGGAGCCCTGAAGAACGTGATCGCACTCGCCGCCGGCATCGCGGTGGGGCACGGATTCGGGGACAACACACTCGCCGCTCTCGTGACTCGGGGGGCGGTGGAGATGGCTCGCTTCGGAGTCGCCATGGGGGGGCAGCGAGATACGTTCTTCGGTCTCGCCGGAATTGGCGACTTGATGGTGACCTGCTTCAGCGAGCACTCCCGCAACCGTTCGGTCGGCGTACGGATGGGTCGAGGCGAGACCGTCGCGAGCATCCTCGAGGGAATGACCCAAGTGGCCGAGGGGATATCGACGGCGACGGCGGTGGCCGAGCGCGCGCGCGCGATCGGGATCGAGCTGCCGATCGCAGACGAGGTGGATCGGATTCTCTCCGGAATGGACGTCGAGCAGGGGGTGCAGGCCCTCCTCAGCCGTTCGCTGAAACCCGAGTGACACTTTTCCCGCGGCCCCGGGAATCGTCGGAAACCCACGTTGCGCGGCGGGTCCGGCATCTCGTACCCTCCGGCCCTCCCGCCCGCCGAGGTTTGTCGGAGACTCGTCGCCGACGATTTCGACCCGAGCCCTGTCCCCCGGCCTCCTCGTAGACCAGCGGCGTCCGAGCGATCCCCTCGGGTGGTTCGTTCCGGTTGCGGTTAGGGAGGTCGAGTTCTGCGCGCCGCCACGCGGAGGGCTCGTCCGGGGAGGCTCCGTCTGACGGAAGCCGGCTCGCGGGAGACAAACGGCTCATGAGACGAGGGCCCATGAGACGAGGGCCCATGAGACGAGGGCCCATGAGACGAGGGCTGATGAGACGAGGGCGGCGGGGAGCTCACTCGAGGTTCGAGAGAGTGTGAGGTTCGGTGAAGTTCGTCGTCGGAATCGTGCCCGGTGAGGCGCTCGAGGCGGTGACCGAGGCGTTGGCTCGCGAGGCGATCTATCGGCTGACCATCAGCGAGGTCGAGTTCATCGATACGACGACGGCGGGCAGTGGCTCGCCGATCCGATCGGATCGTTCGGAAGAGAGCTGTGCACTCCGGCTCGAGATCGCGGTCAACGACGAGTTCCTGGAGCCGGCCCTACGAGCGTTTCGCGAGGTGGAGCGGGCCTTTGGACAGTCCGAGCCCGAAAGCCGCTCCGGGACGTTCTGGGTTTCGGTGCTTCCCCTTCAGGATGTGATTCGCATCCGCACCGGGGAGACGGGAACCGCAGCAATCTAAGATCGTCGGTAGCCACCGCTACCTGAGAGGAATGCGGGAATGACCCCCCAGGAAGTGCTTTCGCTGTGCAAGGAACGTCAGATCCGCGTGGTGGATTTTCGGTTCGTCGACTTCCCCGGACTCTGGCAGCACTTCTCCATTCCGGTCGAGGAGTTCGAGATCGGGTTGTTCGAGGAGGGGCTCGGCTTCGACGGGTCGAGCATCCGCGGCTGGAGGGGGATCGCCGAGAGTGACATGTTGGTCATCCCCGACCCGCGGTCCGCATTCATCGATCCGTTCTCCCAGCTCCCGACACTGGTGCTCATCTGCAACATCGTCGATCCGGTCACCCGTGAGCCGTACTTGCGGGATCCTCGTGGCATCGCTGCGAAGTGCGAGGAGTACCTGAAGTCCTCCGGAATCGGCGACATCGCCTACTTCGGTCCGGAGCCGGAGTTCTTCATCTTCGATGACATCCGATTCGATCAGAACCAGCACAGCGGCTACTACTTCATCGACTCGGTCGAAGGACAGTGGAACACTGGGCGGGAGGAGGGACCGAACCTCGGGTACAAGCCGCGGTACAAGGAGGGGTACTTCCCCGTACCCCCGACGGACAAGTACCAGGATCTCCGCAACCAGATGGTCGAGCACCTCACCGCGTGCGGAATCCAGGTCGAACGTCAGCACCATGAGGTCGCCACCGCAGGGCAGGCCGAGATCGATATCCGTTTCGACTCACTCTTGAAGACCGCGGACAACGTCCAGATCTTCAAGTACGTGGTGAAGAACACCGCGTTCCATGCCGGCAAGACCGCGACCTTCATGCCGAAGCCGATCTTCATGGACAACGGGAGCGGCATGCACGTGCACATGTCGATCTGGAAGAACAACCAGAACCTGTTCGCGGGAGATCACTATGCGGGGCTGAGCGAGTCGGCCCGATTCGCGATCGGAGGAATCATTCACCACGCGCCAGCATTGGTGGCTCTGACGAATCCGACGACGAACTCGTTCAAACGGTTGGTGCCGGGCTACGAAGCGCCGACGCGGTTGGCGTACTCGTCGCGGAACCGATCGGCTTCGGTCCGGATTCCGATGTACTCCGCGAACCCGAAGGCTCGGCGCCTCGAGTTCCGGTGCCCGGATCCATCGGCCAACCCCTATCTGGCGTTCTCGGCGATTCTGATGGCGGCGATCGACGGGATTCGCAACAAGATCGATCCCGGCCCTCCGCTCGACAAGAATCTCTACGACCTGCCGCCTGAGGAACTCGCCGAGGTGCCGAGCACGCCGGCGACGCTCGAAGTCGCGCTCGACGCGCTCGAGGCGGATCACGAGTTCCTCCTGGCAGGCGACGTGTTCTCGCACGACGTCATCCAGAGCTGGGTCTCCTACAAACGCCAGCACGAGGTCGACGCGCTTCGCCTGAGGCCGCACCCGCACGAGTTCGCGCTCTACTACGATCTCTGATGGCGACAGCCGCCGACGAAGAGGTTCGAGGCCCGGAGCCGGAGGACGCGCCGCTCGACGCCGCGCTCCTTCGGCTGGAGGCCCGACTGCGGGCCATCGCTCCTGTTGCCGTTGCGCTCTCGGGTGGCGTCGACTCGAGTCTGCTCCTCGCCGAGGCCCACCGAGTTCTCGGCGCGGGCGTCGTGGCGGTCACCGGCGTCTCCGCCAGTCTCGGTGCAGCGGAGCTGACTCTCGCCCGAGAGATCGCCGCGGACGTCGGCGTCGACCTCATCGAACTCCCGACGTCCGAGCTGACGATTCCGAGCTATCGCGCCAACCGCGGGGATCGTTGCTTCTTCTGCAAGACGGAACTCTATGGTCGCATGTCGACCCATCCGAAGCTCGAGGGTTACACCCTCGTCGACGGAACCAACGCGGACGACCGGCCCGACGACCGGCCGGGCATGCGAGCCGCCCGACGCTGGCGCGTCGAGAGCCCGCTCCGCGATGCCGGGTTGGGCAAACCCGCGATCCGGCGACTCGCGCGCGAGCGACAGCTCCGAAACTGGGATCGGCCGGCTCGGCCCTGTCTCGCGTCCCGGATCGCCGTCGGTGTCGAGGTCGACGCCGAGAAACTCCGAGACGTGGAAGCGATGGAGTCGGTGCTCGATCGACACGGATTCGCCGTCTACCGCGCCCGCGTCGTCGATCGGGGTTCGGGTCTCGAGGTCGTGATCGCGCTCGGGCGAGAGGAATTGCGTCGAACGACGACTCGCCAGACGCCGAATTGGCTCGAAGAGGTGCGGGAGATCGCAGCGTCCAGAGGTTACCTTGGGGTCACTCTGGACCCCGACGGCTATCGCGCACCGGGAGATTCCGGAGAGAACTCTCCTCGCTCCGAAGACGTCTGACCGAGCATGCCCGCCTTCGAGTGCCTCTACCTCTCTCTGATGGCCGTGATCTCCCTCTATGGCGTTCACCGGTTCTGGCTGATCTGGGGGGCGAAGGGGGACGCACCCGCGTTCCGACCGGCACTCGGGGACGGCGACCATTTCCCGTGCGTGCTCGTCCAACTTCCCGTGTACAACGAGACCGACGTCGTTCACCGGCTGATCGACGCTGCGGTGGCGCTCGACTGGCCGACCGAGTGTCTCGAGATCCAGGTGCTCGATGACTCGACCGACGGGAGTTCGGACGAGATCGCTCGGACGGTCGGTCGTCATCGCCGGACTGGCGCGTCCATCGTCCACCTGCGTCGCAGCGACCGGGTCGGCTACAAGGCCGGGGCGCTCCAAGCCGGCCTCGAGCAGAGCGGGGCGGAGTACGTGGCGATCTTCGACGCCGACTTCGCGCCGCCGCCGGGGTTCCTTCGTGCGATGCTCCCGAGCCTGATCCAGGATCCGAAGGTCGGCATGGCGCAGGCGCGCTGGGGGTTCACGAACGCGACGACGAACCGACTGACCGAGATCCAAGCCGCCCTGCTCCATGGTCACTTCGACATCGAGCATCGAGCCCGGGGTCGTGCGGGGCGCTTCTTCAACTTCAACGGGACGGCGGGAGTCTGGCG
>JAGQRC010000292.1 GCA_020425835.1 Planctomycetota bacterium
ACTCGTTGCGGGGCGGCTCACGACGAGCGATTCGCCTCCACGAGCTCCTGCAGCCCACTCGAAACGTGAACGTCACCATCGAGATCGACGACCAGCGCCTCGACGCGGGGCAGCCTCTCGATGATCGCGAGCCCTCGTTCCGGGCCGAGCACGCAGAGCGCCGTGGCCAGAGCATCCGCGAAAGCAGCGTCCTGGGCAACGACCGATGCGCTCATGGCCCCGGTGGCGGGGCGGCCGGTGCGAGGGTCGAGGATGTGATGGTAACGCGTTCCGTCCAGCTCGAAGAACCGCTCGTAGTCCCCGGACGTGACCAAGCAGGTGTTGGACAGTCGAAGCACGGCGAGCGCCCGCTCGCGATCGCGTGGGTGCTTGATCGCGATCTCCCACGGCCGACCATGGTTCGTGCCGAGCACCTTCATGTCGCCGCCGGCGTTCACGATCGCGTTCTCGACACCGTGATCGAGGAGCACGCGCATCGCCCGGTCGACGCCGTAGCCCTTGGCGATGCCTCCGAGCCCGATCCGAGTTCCCTCGGGAAGCGCCACGGTGTTCGCGTCGAGATCGACCCCGACGCGTTGGTAGCCGACGTACTGGAGCCGCTCCTCGATGGCGCCGTCGCTCGGCAAGACCGGCGGGTCCGCCTTGAAGTCCCAGAGCTTGCCCACACTCGCGAAGGTGATGTCGAACGCGCCATCGGTCAGCCGACCGATCTCGAGCGCCCGCGCGACGAGCCGCGCGATCTCCGGCGTGGTCGACCGTGGACCTCGTCCTGCCGCGTCGTTCAGCGCATTCAGGGGGGATGGGCGCCAGCTGGTCATCATGTCTTCGACCCGAACGAGCTCGGCGACCGCGGCATCGATCGCCTCCTCGAGTTCGGAGGCGTCGTGCCCGATCGCGGTGATCTCGAGGCTCGTCCCCATGACGCCGAGCTCTCGACGTCGCTCCACCCAAGGGGGGTCGGCAGCGTTTCCGGCGGTACTCACCGGACCCGCGTCGCCGCGTGATGGTGTGATCGACGACCAGATCGGAGGGCGATGGTCTCGGTAGATCACCTTGCCGTTCGTGTCGATCACCACGATCGTCGGTGTGCCCACGATCTCGTACCGATGCCACAGTCCGGCGTCCCGGTCACGGATCTGGGGATAGGTCAGGCCGGCGTCGTGGATGAAGCGATCGACGGCCGCATCATCGACGTCGTCGTCGGAGCCGGTGATGACGCCGTAGAACGCGAGTCCATCCGCGTAGCGTCGTGACGCTTGCTGGATCCCTGGGGCCTCGCGACGGCAGGGAGCGCACCAGCTCTGCCAGAAGACGAGGACGACGCGTTTCCCCGATCGCAGTTCGGCGTCGAGGTCGTGGAGAACACCGCTGCGGTCCGACACTCGACCGAGGTGGGCGACGACGTCGCTCCCGGAGGCGACACTCGTCCCGGAGCCCGCGGTCGAGTGGGGCACTTCGTCGGGCGACGCGTTCGCGGACCGCGGAGCATCCCGCGTCGACGCGCAACCGGAGACGGCGATCAGTGACAGAACGAGGAATCGCGCGAGGGCGCTTTCGACGATGTCGCGCACGGAGCCTCCGATGGTTCAGAAGTTCCACAGCCAGCCGATGCTGGCGATGATCTGGTCGAGCCCGTCGCTGCGGAGGACGTAGTCTCCCGAGATGTCGAACGACAGGGCGGTGGTGGGCGACCAGACGAGTTGGATCCCCACGGTGTGCGAGTCGAACGCCGCGAGATCGGAGTCCTGGGTGCGCTCGCTCGTCAGGACGTAGAAGTGCTCGCTGTAGTCATCCGCTTCGGTCTGCACGTAGAAGCGATATCGAACCCGAGTGCGCAGCTTCTCCGGGACCCACCAGAAGTAGAACCTCGGTTCGATCGTGATGCTCGAGATTCCCCAGGTGTCGGAGTAGATCCGACCGCCGAGCTCGACCGCGGTTCGCTCGCTGAGCGACGTCCGCGATCGCCCGAAGATGGCGACGCGAGTCCGGGTGTCGGGCAGCTCCTCGTCGACCTGTGTTCCGCGCGCGTTCTCCAGCGTCGCGATCGGTGTGCTGGAGTCCTCGATCACCACCGGGTTGTAGGGTGTCTCGAGGAACCCGTCCTGATGACCGACGGTGACGCCGAGGGTCCCGTGGGTCCGCGGCGACATGATCTGCGTCCAGGTCACGGTCGAGGCGAGGGACAGTCGGTCGTCCGAGCCATCGTTGCGTCCATCGGAACGGATCACGTCGATCGAGTCGAGGAAGCCGGAGAGGCTCGCCTGCACCGTGGCGTTCTTGTTGGCCAGATCGAACGAGTAGTCCCCGCCGAGGCCGATCGACTGGTAGTCGTACTCGCTCGAGAAGTGCCCGAAGAGGCCGAACCGATCGCCCGACTGCAGCTTCCTCTTCCAACCGAGGTCGAGGCCGAAGTAGTCGTCGCCGGAGGCGCCGGACTGCGTCGCGTAGTTGCTGAGGCGCTCGATCGACGCGCTGGAGACGTCGTCGTAGGAGAACTTGCCCCACAGCGTCGATCGGTCGGTGACGTTGGTGCTGAACAGGATCACCGGCTCGACCACCGTCAACGATTCGTCGACGAACGGATTTCCGTCGCCGCTGTCGTCGGCGTCGTAGTAGCCGATGCGAAGTCCGAGCTGGCCATGCCCCTGCTCGCCGCCGGGATCGACGGTGGTCGGATCGAGGCCGTCGGTGGGACTCGCGGTCCGGGGTTGGGTCCCCGTGGGAACCGCACCGGCACTCGACTCGTCCGCGCGAAGAGGGACCGGAGAGAGCGCGAGCCCGAGCAGGGCGGCCGCGAGGGGAATCCAGCGGCTTAGTAGCATCCGCACCCGCCACCGGCGCTGACGCCGATCCCGCCGATGCTCCCCTCGCGCGAGTAGAAGCACTTCTGCTGGAAGTGGTTCTCCGTCGCGTCCTCATCGAGCGCCATGATCGGATCGACCAGGCGACCTCGTTCGAAGAACTCCGTGGTCTGGCAACCGACCGATGTCGAGGCCAGCCCCACGATCAGGGCGATACGGACCGCCCGCCTCCGGAGATTCGTCACACAGAACTCCTTCGCGTCGGCTCCGGAGAGGAGCGGGTGTCGCTGCGGCCGGAAACGGGGGGACCTCAGCAGGGGGCGCGGGGTGGGCAAACTCGTGACCAAGCGTCGAGGGCGTGCCGTGGGCTCGCCGAGGCGCCACCACCCTGTGCAATCGGCAGAGCGCCTGCCATTTCTCCCCGACCTTCCCGAGGGCGACCTCGCCCCCCCGGCTACGACGAGACCCGCGGGGTGGCCACCGAACTTCCGCGTTCTCTTCGTAAGCGGTGGCCGACGCTCCGCTCCTCGTGGCGTGTTCTGGGAAGCGGACGAGTCTCGAAGAGTCGAAAGGGAACGAGATGCCCAAGACCCTACTTGCGGGTTTGACCATCGTCTCGCTGTGCGTGGTCGCACAGCGGGCGGAAGCGCAGTTCACCTACCGGGCGCCCGAGGACACGATCGGCTACGCCCCGGGCAGCGCGATCACCCACGTGACGCACTTCCAGATCTGGCAGTCCGATGGCGGCTCCCCGATCGATTCCGAGGGTTTTTCGATGAGTTGTACCTTCGACGTCGACTGGCTCTCGGTCGAGGACGTCGAGTACGGACCCGAGTTCGATGCCTGGACCCCGGACTTCTTCGCCACCGCTGCACTCGCGAACGGCTGGACCTGCGGGGTCGTCTACTGGTTTCTCGGCGTCCCGCCCTCCGGTCTCGATTGGCCCGACTTCACCGAACCGGGCGACGCGATCACCATCACCTATTCCGTCGATGCCGATGCGCCATTCCTGGCGACCGGCGATGACGCGACGGCGAACCTCATCTGGGCGTCGATCGGCAGTCCGTCGGTCGCCAACGTCGTTGTCGCCGGTGGCGATAACCTCGCCGCCGACCTCGTCGACGGCAGCCTGACCTTCACTCGTCAAGTCGACTACATTCGCGGCGACATGAACACCGACGGTCAACTCGACATCGCCGATGTGTTCACGGCGGAAGACTACCTCTTCCTCGGCGGCGAGACGCCGAGCTGCCTGGCGGCACTCGACGTCAACTCGGACCTGACGATCGACATCGCGGACATCATCCGACTGTTGAGTTATCTGTTCCTGGGCGATGCCCCGCCCGCCGAACCCTTCGCGAGCTGTGGTCACGATCCCACCGATGGACCGCGGATCGACTGCCTCGAGTATCAGGTCTGTCCGTAGAGCTCGACGAGCTCCGCCCCGTCGGTCTCCGGCGGGGCAGCCTCGCACTCGCGTCAGAGCGGGTCGCCCCCCATTCCCGACGCCGAGTGCCCCACCATCGATTGCGCTTCGACCAGGGGCAGCGGCGCGTCGGGGGTGCTCGCGGAAGCGACCTCCGGCAAGCGCGCCGCGCCGACGAGGTCGCGCACCGCGTTCACTCCTTGGGCGATCGCCCGGTCGAAGAAGATGTAGTCGAAGCGCCCCTGCCGCCCCGCGACTCGGACCGCGGCCCTGGCCTCCAGTTGCGCGATCAGGTCTCGAGCGCGCCGACGACTTCCTCCGCGATAGATCGGATAGGCGTCCGGGGCGTAGGTCTCGAACGCGACGGTCGGCGTGCCGAGATCGAGACCCAGCGGGTCGAGCGTACGACCGGCCTGTGCAACCCGATCGTCGAACGTGCTCGGGTCGTCGGTGCGCCACGGTTCCTCGAGTTGGATCGAGCCGCAACCCTCGGGCACCATGCGTCGGCTGCGCGCGGCAGGGATCTGAATGCGCGTGAAACGGCAGAGCGGGTCGGGCTGATAGATCCACGTCGCGTCGAGTGGGACCGGTCGGTCGAAGCCGAGGTTGAGGAAACGGAGACCGCGCTGAGGTAGGGGTTCTCCCTCGGTCGCCTCGCCGACGAGCAAGCCCGTGAGTCGCGTCGGAGTGATGGTTCCGACGATGCCATCGAAGGCGCGCTCCTCGCAGTCCTCGCGGCTCGTCAGGGTGGCGATCCACTCTCCGGCGCGACGCCTCAGGCGAGTGACCTCGGTTCCCACTCGGATCTCGCCACCATTCGCGACCACGGTCGCCGCGAAGCGTTCCGGGATCTCCCCGATGCCGAGGTCGGGGTAGAGGTACTCCCGCGCGTAGGTGCGAGGCGGGCGACGCGACGGCGCGAAGAGCTCGCGCAGGTATCCGCCGAGGGAGGGGATCGAGATGCGCTGCGGTGCCCACTCGGGAGACATCTGTGTCGGGTGGTGTCCCCAGAGCTTCTCGGAGTAGCCCTCGAAAACTCGTCGGTAGAGGTAGCGGCCGAAACGCGGCGCGAGCCACTCCTCGAGGTTGGAAGGGGAGCGTCGTCGCCAGCGGCGTGGAGTTGCGGCGACGTAGGAGAGCACGGCGCGCGCATTCTCGATCGGCCCGAGCTTCCGCATCAGATCGCCGAATCGGAGCGGGTACTCGATGGAAGTGCCGTCGAGGAAAACGAAGCTCTTGCGGGTGCGCAACGACAGGCGATCGCCCACGATCGAGCGGACGCGCTCGAGGATCCAGGGCACGCCGGTGATGAACCGATGGCCGCCA
>JAGQRC010000293.1 GCA_020425835.1 Planctomycetota bacterium
CTCGCCCACTCCGAAACGCTGATAGTCGATCACCGCGCCGTCGGAGACCTCGACCGTGGTCGCCGTGCCATCGGTGGAGAAGCGGGCGGTCCCGTTGGGGACACCGGCGACCTCGATGTCTTGAGCGACGGCCAAGGAGACCACGGCAAGGAGAGCAAGCGAGAGCCATGGTCTCAACTCGAAAAGTCGATAGCGCACGGGTCGAATCCTCTCGGCGTTCCCGCACGCGGCGTTCGAGGATGGTGGGTGCGACCGGACCGAAAAGCAACCCCCCGTGTTTCGACCTCCGTCGGTCAGAAAACGACGGCCAACGAGAAGTGCCATCGACTCACACCGGCAGCCGCACGATCCGCTCCGTTGTGAGCCTCCCGAGCCGACAAACCCCAGTCCAGCCGGACCCGGACCCGTCTTCGAAGGATCAGCTCCGCTCCGAGGCCCGTCCCGATGAGGTCGACGTCCCGCTCGAAGGTGAGACGGTCCTGCTGCTCGGTCCGTGAGGCGTCGAGGAAGCAACGGAGGATCAGGTCCCAGTCGCTCTCCGCGGCTGGTCGCTCGGTTGACGATGCGAGCCATCGTGCCACGTGCCAGCGATACTCGAGACTCGCCACGATGCCTCGATCACCGGACGTGTACGCCTCGGGATAACCTCGAACTGAACGAAACCCACCACTCAGCAGCGTGAAGTTCGGGGGGAGCCGTGTTCCGAGCGAGTCCTGCGCGCTCACTCGCCATGCGATGCGGTGGGCCGAACGCTCCGCTCGATCGACGGGTCGGAACAGCGCGAACGGGTTCACAGCTCCGGACCAGTCGAAGCGGAGGCGTCGCCAATCGTCATCGGCGTCCGTGCGTCCCAGCCGCACCACATCCCGGCGATCCGATCCGAGGGTCGAGACACTCCACTCGACGTCGACCGATGCGCGCCAATCCTGCTCCGCCTCGGTTTGTTCCGCGACCAGTCCGAACCGCGCGATGGCGAAGGTCGCGTCGGCCTCTTGCCGCAGCGTTTCGTTGTTCGTCTCGATCCGGTGGACGGCTCCACCCAACTCCGCGTCCGCGAAGAAGCTCCCGGAGGAGAAGATGTTGCTCCGGAGATCCACGCCCCCGACTGCCGCCGTCCCGGAGAAGTCGAGATCGAACGCGCCGACCTGACTCGCGTCGTACTCGCTGTACAGACCACTGCATCGCGCCGAGAACAGCGGAGCGGCCCGGAACGGGAACTCGTAGCTCGCCAGACCGGCGTTGGCTTCGTCCAGCTCCGCGGTGATGAACGCCACCGACAACGCATCGTCGTGTCCGGTGAGGTTGCGATGCAGCCATCCCAGTCGCTCGCGGAAGCGTCCGGTCTCCGGTGTGCCGGTGTTGTCCACCTCGAGCGATGCCGTCCAAGGCCGCACCGACGAGACGAGGTAATCCAGCGCGACCTCGTTCTCGCCAGTGCCGGGACCGATGCCGATCTCCACGCGCCGGTGACGAAAGCGGTTCAGCGCATCGGCGTAGTCACGCAGTCGATCGACCGCGACCGGATCTCCCTCCGAGACCGGTGAGTCCCGGACGATTCGGCCCACCACCGGATCGGCAAGGGTCTCTTCCTCGGTCAGCGTCGTCTCTCCGACCAACGCCTTCGCGGCCACGACCCCGACCACTCCGACGGTGATATGGATGGTGAGCACGCCGTCCGATGCAGGGTCCAGCAGAGAGTCGATCTCCGATCGAAGCAGCCCGACTCGAACGGCTCCGATTCCCGCGCGTCGAAACACCCGAGTGATCGCGGTCGGTATCTCTCGGAGCGCCGATGCGTAGAGCGCCGTGCCCCGTCCTTCGCGGCCCCCGACTCGGCCCAACTCCAACCAGACGGGTCGCAGGTCGGGACGAGGTGCCACGAGCCCGTTCGGCACCTCGGCCAAGCGGACCCTCTCCCAATCGAGCTGCTCGGGACGGATGCCCGCGGTCAGCCCCTCGTATCGGAACGCGGTCACCCGGTAGGGGCCGCCGTCGCTCACCTCCTCCGAAGCTGACTCGGTCGAGCCCTCGATCGAAGGGTCGACCGTCCCTCGGTCGGCACCCGAGACGAACGAGGCCGGCACCGCCAGGACGAACGCGATGATGAGGATTCGACACTGCGCGACGAGACGAGCGGCGACCGTTCGCAAGGGCGCGTCCTTCTCTCGAGCCGTCGACCCGACGACGGGGACCGGCTCGGAGCGGGCAGGTCTCCGCCGGAGGGCTGAGACTATCCCAACTCGAATGGAAAGTCAGCGAGTGGACGCTCCCGGCCTTGTCGCTACGATTCGCCGAATCGACACGAACAGGATCTCGAGGGATGCGAGAGGAAGGCGATGGGAACTCCATGGTGATCTTGGCCCGGACGCGACATCGCTGGACCGCGCACGGGACGGATCTCGAGGTCGTCATTCGAACGGTCGAAGAGTACGACGCGATCCCCATCCTGGAGATCATCGACCAGATCCGCGCCGAAGGGGACACGTCCGTCAGCGAGCCCGGCGAGCCATCCGCCAGCGCGGGGCGAACGATCGAGTGGATCCAACAGCACCGGGAGAACGATCGCTACCTCGCGCTCGTCGCAACCGCCGAGGGCGAGGTCATCGGCCTGGTGCACTTCGAGAACGGCGCGCTCCGGCGCCTCGCTCACAAGGGTACCCTCGGAATCTCGGTCACCCGCGAGTGGCGGGGCCGCGGTGTCGGACGTCGACTCATGGAGCGGCTCATCGAGTGGGGTCGGGCGACCGATGGCGTCGACAAGATCGCCCTCGCCGTGCTGGCCGACAACCGCCGCGCGATCGCCCTGTACCAGAGCCTCGGGTTTCGCACCGAGGGTCGCCGACCCGCCGAAGTCCGACGCGCGCCGGGGGAGTACGTCGACGACATCCTGATGTACATCTGGGTCGGGGACCCAGCCCTGGTCCGCTGACGCTCCGATCCTTCAATCCGTCTGCGACAGTCGTAGCTCCGACTCGATCTCTCGGATCGCTCGGTCGATCTCCACGACGATGTCGACGGCACGGGCGGAAAGGTCCAGCCGCAGCAGCATCCGCGTCAACCCCGCGGCGACACGCAGGGACTCGAGTATCGCTTCTCGACTCAGCGAGTCATCGGTCAACCCTCATCCTCATCCACCAGCCCGGAAACCCCATCATCGTTCGAAAACGACAAAACTCCCGAGCCCCCACCGAGGACTTCGGGATTCGGGACGATGGACAGGTGGAGAGGCAGGACGCCGGAAGCACGGCTCGCGATGGCACGCCCGGCAGGATTCGAACCTGCGACCGTCGGATTAGAAATCCGATGCTCTATCCGGCTGAGCTACGGGCGCCCGAGTCTGTTTCGGCTGGAGATATCGCTGGAGCAACGCTCCTACGGCGTCGCGTCATACCCGACTTCGATTTCGGGCTCAATAACAGGCGGCGCCCGGGCAACCGAGGGGAGCGGGGAGATCGATGGTCGGGTCGGTGCCACACTCCGACGGCGGCGCGACCTCCCCACTCGCCCCGAGGAAGAGTGCCGACAGGAGGAGGATGGGATCGGCGACATCCAAGGACCCACTGTCCGTGACGTCTCCGCCATCCGGACACGGGAGCTCGCCGCCGAGGAAGAGGTAGCTCAACAGAACCACCACATCCGCGAGATCGACGACTCCGTTCCCATCGCTGTCTCCCCGCACGAAGAGCTCCTGGCACTCATCCGGTACGCCATCCCCGTTGATGTCCCCACTCGACCCGCTCGAGATGTCGAGGGCATCATCGATCCAGTTGCCGTTGCAGTCGAGGAACGCATCGAGCGGGCTCCGATCGATCGTGATCCTCTGGTCGACGGCAGAAGGACCCACGAGCGAGATGGGACCGTCCGGCCAATGGACGACGATCTGATCGACTTCCGTCGTCGATCCGAGTCCGAAGTGTGCCCGAAGTGGCACCGAGCTCCGGAGTCCGGTCCCGGCGACGATGGGCGCGATCCGCTGTACGCCTTCGACGACGATCTCCACCGTGGCCCCGACCGCGAAGCGGTTACCGCCGCCCTGGGTCAGCTCGACCTCCAGCCAGTGGTGCTGTCCGGCATCGGAGTTCACGAAGAGCGCGAGCGGCTGGTTCGACGAACTCACGATCAGGTCCACGTCACCGTCCCCATCGATGTCCCCCGCCGTCGCCGCGAAGCTCTGCGAGAACACCGGCGGAACTCCGGGGATCGTTCCGACTCCGGTAGCGGCCGTCACATCCTCGAACCCGCCGCCCGGGAGCCCGCGGTGCAGGTGATTCTCCGAACTCGTCGTCGTGGCGAACGTGTCCCAGAGTCCGTCGTTGTCCGCGTCGAAGAAGAGGACACCCCACGCGCGAACGTTCATGGTCAGGCCGAGGGCGGCGGCGACGTCGGTGTAGCCTTCGTCACCGTCGCTCGCGAGGAGTCGGCACCCCAGCGGTATGTTGTCCGACAGGAGAAGGTCGTAGCGCAGGTCGCCGTTGACGTCCGCGATCGCGATCCCCATGCCGCCCATCTGGAGCGCGGTCCCCGTCGCACTTCCCACCTCGACGAACACGCCGCCCTCGTTGCGGTACAACCGGTTGGGCGTGGGCCCGAGGTCTTTCGTCAGATAGAGGTCCGGATCGCCATCCCGGTCGTGGTCGAAGAATTGAGCCTGGAAGGCATAGGAGTCACCGACGTCGAGCCCGACCGCTTGCGTCACGTCCTCGAAGAAGACACCGTCCACGTTCCGGTAGAGTCGAGCACCACTGGGCCCCGCCAAGTAGGGCACGTAGAGATCGAGCCACTGATCGCCGTCGTAGTCGGCCCATGTGGCGCCCTGCGAACTCCCGACACCCGAGATTCCGACGGTGGAGGTCACGTCGACGAACGTGAGCCCGCCTTGGTTCCGGTACAGAGAGTCCGATCCATCCGAGGAGAGATAGAGATCCAACAGTCCATCGGCATCGTAGTCCGCGACACTGACACCGCGGATCAGCGGATCGACGGGGAGCCCGGAGGTCGATGTGACGCCGACGAAGAAGCCGCCTCCAGTGTTGGCGTAGAGTCGGACGGCCCCCTGCGCATTCGCTCCGGTCAGCAGGAAGTCGAGATCGCCGTCGCCGTCGAAATCCTCGAGCGCGATGCCATTGCCGAATCCCGCGGGATAGGTGACTGCGGAGATGCCGCGAAGGTTCGCTTCTTCTGTGAACGGGGCGATCTGAGCCGACGCGGAGAGCCCGACGAAGGACAACACCACAAGCCACCAACCCGTCGAGCGCGCGATGCGCCCAGGGGTCCCGGCACGATGCAACACGGCCTTCTCCTCTTACGACTGCTTGCCCGAGAGAAGTCCCCGGCGGAGCCCAGCGCGGTGACCTCGGGACGAGTTCGAGATAAGGACGAGGTACTTTCCACCATTACAGCACTCGTCCCGGGCCCCGACAAGACTCGCCCATCCGCGAGCGCGGTCGGAGCCGCGGAGCGTTCGAGCAGACCGGGACTGCACGCGGAGTTCGGAGCGTGGGGTCAGGCGGGCGTCTCGATCGTCGATAGCCCTCGGAGAGATTCCGAGGCGCG
>JAGQRC010000294.1 GCA_020425835.1 Planctomycetota bacterium
GGCGTTGCTCCGACTGCGTCAGGCGGCCTGCCACCCGGCGCTCGTCGACAACGAGAAGGCGGGCTTCCCGAGCTGCAAGCTCGACGAGCTGATCCCGCTCCTCCACGAGATCACCAGCGAAGGACACAAGGCGCTGGTCTTCTCCCAGTTCACGAGCTACCTCGCGATCCTGCGTCGAATGCTCGACCACGAGGAGCTTCCGTACGAGTACCTCGACGGCCAAGTTCGGGACCGCAAGTCCCGCGTCGAGCGCTTCCAGAACGATCCGGATGTCCCGCTCTTCCTGATCAGTCTCAAGGCGGGGGGACTCGGGCTCAACCTGACCGCGGCCGACTACGTCTACATCCTCGACCCCTGGTGGAATCCGGCGGTCGAGGCGCAGGCGATCGACCGCGCCCACCGGATCGGCCAGACACGCCACGTGTTCGCGTACCGACTGATCTGCCGCGACACGGTCGAGGAGAAGATCCTTCAGCTCCAGGACCGCAAGCGCGCGCTCGCCGAAGCGATCATCAAGGCGGACAACACGCTCCTCGCCGAGCTCACCCGCGACGATCTCGAGCGTCTGCTCTCTTGAGTGGGTTCGCGCTGAGGCCGCCAGCGAGCGTGGTGGATCTTCGTCGCCGCGGGCTCGTGAACGGTCCGGGCTTCAGGGACAGCTGGCGTAGGAGTGACAGGTCAGGAGGTCGAGGTCACTGCCGTCGGGACCGCAGATCGACGGACCGGGTGCGCCCGGGGGCACACCTCCCACGAACAGGTACGAGAGCAGAGCGATCGGGTCGGACAGGTCGTACAGATCGTTGTCGTCCACATCTCGCGCCTCGGGGCAGAGGTTCGTCGGCGATGGGGAGACGAACAGGAAGTCGAGCAGGACGATGACATCGCCGATCCCGACGGTTCCATCCCCATCCGCGTCGCCGCGCCGGAACTCGCGTGCGCACACCCGACTCTGGAGCGTGATCTCACCGGCGAGCAGGGAGGACGCCCCGGTGCTCCCGAGGTCGTAGACCCAGACCGGCGTGCAGTTGGAGTTGGTGATCTGCGTCGTCGACCCTCCGCACTCGTCGGTCCCGCCGATGACGGCGAGGACCTGGGGGCGATCGAAGTTGCTTCCCACGAGATCGATGCCGGCCTGGACGCCCTGGATCACGCACCGCGGCCCCGAAGGGTCGAGCGCGTCGATCCAGGTCTGCGCTGCGGTCAGGTTCGCCGGGGTCGGCGGCAGGAGGATCGGTGCGAAGGTCTGCACTCCGTTGCCGAACGCGACGATCCCGAACTCGGCATCGACGAGCTGGCCGATCGCGAACGAGAGTTGATCCCGAATCGTCGAGACCTCCTCGGACATCGTGACCGAGACGTCGACGCAGAAGACGTAGGTCTCCGCGTCGTAGACCCCGCCGAAGAAGAGGATCGTGTCGGCCCGAACCGGTGCCGAGACGAGCGACAGCACGGTGATGGTGAGGGCGATCGAGAGGCGCATGGTGGCCTTCCTTTCTCTCCGCTTCCTGGCCAAACGGCTCTCCAGCATCAGGGGAACGCCATCGCGCATCGAGTGGGGCAAGGATTGATGCGGGGCGAAGCGGGCGATGCCTCTTCGCGCAGGCGCGACGTCAGGCGGGGGTCAGTCCCAGAACAGCGTCCGCTCTTCCTCGGTCGGCACACGGCAGTGGTCGCGCTTGCCGAACCACTCGTAGCGGTGCCGGGCGATCCAGCGATAGACCGCGTCGCGAATGGGGCGGGGGACGATGAGGAACACCCGAGCGAGTGACCAGGGGAAAGTCAGGTGACGGGCGACGCGCAGCGCCGCATCCGATCGGACCCAGATGCCGCGGTCGTCGATCAGGACGAAGCTGTCGCGGTCGTGCTTCTCCGGGAGTCCGTCGGGCAAGAGTCGTTCGGCGGTGTTCGACCCGAGAGGTGTGTAACGAAAGCGTCGAGCTCGGTCGCGGCGGACGATGAAATCGACGGCCGAGTTGCAGAGGTTGCAGACGCCATCGAAGCAGACGACGAAGGGACCCTCGGGTCCGATCGCGGCGGCGCTGTCGATGGGTTCCTCGGTGACGTGCTTCACGGCATCCCGCTCGAAGTCTCACTGCGCTGCAACACCCGGGCAACGATCACCAGGGCAACGGCCCGCGGACGCGGCGCGCCGGTCAACGCGACGCGACGACCAGGGCGATGATCGCGGCGATCAGGGCCACCGCTCCCAACCCGATCCCGACCGCGAGGAAGATCTTGCTCCAGGCGATCGGGGAGTCGCCGATGATACAGCCTGCATCCTGCCCCGACACGACCACTCGATAGAGCTCGTTCTCGTAGCGGTAGGCGAGGATGTAGGCGGGGAAGCCGATCCGTCGAGTCACGAGCCCGCGGACGACGCACTCGGTGCGGACGTTGCGCCGGCGCGACCCCGGGAGATGCTGGTGGGAGACGCGGTGCACGGCGAGGCCCCGGATCGCGTCCGCGACGATCCGGCGCGCGGCGGAGCGCTGCTGCTCGAAGCGCTCGAGCTGGGTCCCGTCGATCGGCGGCCGCGGCGCGGCGGCGGTCGGTCCCGTGTACGAGGGCACGAGATGACTCGTCTCCCGGTGTCGGAGACCGCGGGTGGCCGGCGCGACGATGTTCTCGAACGTCATCTCGACCTGGCCCGAGCACGGGGCCCACGCCGACCGGTGCGACCCGACCTCGGTGTCGGCCGCGTAGCTGACGAGCGCCTCGGCATCGAGCATCCAACCCGCCCAGAAGATCGGTTTCACGGAGTCGACGCGTGCGCGATCGCGCAGGTCCGATGGCCGGAAGAAGCCGCGGCTGCCGAGCCACCGCTTCACGGCGCCGGTCGCGGTGGTCGGATCCACGGTGAACTCGAAGTAGAGGGAGGCCGACTCATCCGGGTCGCGACTCTGCTCGAGGTGCATCGCCTCCCCGCAGAAGGTGCATCGCGGCGCCTGGATCGAGGGGTCGTACTTCACCGAGGCGCCGCAGCCGTCGCAGCGGAGCAGCTCGAACTCGGTGCTCTCCCTCCGCTCGGCCTCGAAGGGGGCAACGTCGCCGCACACCGCGCAGCGCAGGTCGCCGCTCTCGATCGGAGACTCACAGCGTCGGCAGGTCGCGACGATCTCGGACATCAACGACTCCCTGCGATCAGCGCGACGATCGCCACGATCAACGCGATGAGACCGAGCCCGCCGAACACGGCGAGGAGGATCTTGCCGACCGACCACGGGACCTTGCCGGCCACCTTCCCGGTCTGTCCGTTGACGAGCAGTCGGATCGGCGGGCGATCCGCCGCGTAGCGCACGGCGAAGATCCAGATCGGGAGCGAGATCAGATGGAGGATCTCGTCGCGAACCTCGGTGCGGAACTCGAGATCTCGGCAGCTGTCGCCCGGCATGAAGCGCCGCAGCCGACGCTGGATCTCGTCGCGGCCCTCCTGATGGGCGAGTCGCCGGCACTCCGCCTCGTCGAGCGACGGCTCTTCGGCGATCCAGCCGGAGAAGAGCGCGGGATCGTAGGGTCGGATCCCGCCGAGATCGAACGGCTCGATCGACTCCAGCTCCTGGTTCGGCAGCCCCTTCGACGCGGTGACGATGACATCGACCAGGTAGCAGGCGTGTGTCCCGCTCAGCGGGCGCCACTCCGTCTTGGTCACCGTGCGCGTTCGCGTGACCCGGTTGCCCTTCGCGTCGGTGGTCGTGTAGGTCTCCGTCTCGGTGTAGTTCTCGCCGATCTGCGCGCTGTAGCTGCTGTCGGCGACGGCGCCGTAGAGGTAGGCCGGAAGGTAGACACCGCGGGTCTCCTGGACGGCTGCCGACTTGAGTCCGCTGTGGGCGAACGGGCCGCGTCGACGGATCCAGCTCAGCACCTTCTGCGTCGCGTGCTCGCGATCCAGCGTGAAGCCGACGACGAACACGGGGTCGGGGCGCTCTTCGGTCGGGCGCTCCACGACGGTCGGCGAGGCGCAGAAGGGGCAGACGGTGGACCGCTCGTGCTCCTGCAGCTTCAGCTCCGCGCCGCAGCTTCCGCACTGGAGCGTGAGCGTCGCCGCGGCCGCCGACGCGGGGACCGGTGGCGGACTGCTGGCGGAACGCGGAGCGTGGGGAAACGGAGGATCTTCGGGAGCCGGCGCATGCCCTGCAGTCACGATTCGGCGCCTTCCATCGGCGATCGGCCGTCGATGACGGCGGGTGAGTGGCGTCGGCATGGTAACGGGGTTTCGACTCGACGCAATCCGCGGGCGACGAGTCCCCGCGCGGGGCTCAGCGCAGGCGGTTCGCCCAGAGGTCGTCGTTCGTGCCGTTCGATTGGGGCCAGATCGCCGTGACTCGGCCACGGGAGTCGATGACCAGCGTCCGAGGCTGCACGTCCCCGTCACCGACATCGATGATCTCCGCCGTGTCCCAACCGAACCGGTTCACGTAGCGGTTCGCCCACTGATCGAGGCGCGTCCCGTTGTCCTGTCGCCAGACCACGGTGACGTTGCCGCTGTCGTCGATCACCAGCTGCGCCCGTCGGGTGTCGCCCAAGTCCTCGGACTCGATCTTCGTCGCCGTCTCCCACCCGCTCAGCGCACGCCGACGGTTCGCCCACTGGTTCCGGCGGCTCCCGTTGTCCTGCTGCCACACCACCGTCAGCGTGTCGAGGTCATCCACGACGCCGGCCGCCACGAGCAAGGCGTCGCCGAGCTCTTCGCTCTCGATGTCCTCGGGCGTGTCCCATGCCGATCCCTCTTCGTAGGTCGACGCGATCAGGTCGTTGCGCGTTCCATCCGACTGCGTCCAGATCGCGGTCACGCGATCCTCGGAGTCGGAGAACAGCCGCACCTCGGCCACGGTGCCGTCGCGGTCGTCGATGATGGCCGCCGTCCCCCAGCCCGATCCGACGTCGTAGCGGTTCGTCCAGAGGTTGCGACGCACGCCATCGGACTGGGCCCACACGACCGTCACATCGTCGGTGGTGTCGACGACGAGCTCCGGTGTGTCCACGTCGCCGAGGTCCTCCGACTCGATCTCGCTCGCGGCACCCCAGCCGGCACCGGCGACCATTCGATTCGACCAGAGATTGACGCGCGATCCGTCGGACTGACGCCAGACCGCGAGGACCGCGGTCGATTGCAACGCGAGCTTCGGTGTCTCGGCGTCGCCGAGATCCTCGCTCTCGATCTTCGTCGCGACCGCCCACCCGAAAGCGGTGGTGAAGCGATTCGCCCAGACGTTGGTGCGCGTTCCATCGGACTGCGCCCAGGCGGCGGTGACGCTGCCCGCAGCGTCGACCACCGCGACGGGACTCGACACGTCGCCGAGATCCTCGTTGTCGATCTCGATCGCCGCACCCCAGCCGGACGAGGTCCAACGGGCCGCCCAGAGGTTGATCCGGCTCCCGTCGGACTGACGCCAGAGCACCGCCACGTTGCCGTCGTCGTCGATCCAGGAGGTGTGCGAGAGGACGTCGCCGAGATCCTCGCTGTCGATCCGCACCGGTGTTCCCCAGCCGACGGCGAGCACGTAGCGGCTCGACCAGAGGTCGACCCGAGTGCCGTCGCTCTGTCGC
>JAGQRC010000295.1 GCA_020425835.1 Planctomycetota bacterium
AGTCTCGACGGATGGGTCGAGGCGCACGGAGACCCGAATACCCGGCATCGGAGTGAGCTTCCCGCCGGATCCCAATGGGGAATCGTCCATGTCCCGAAACGGTCCACCTCGCGAGCTCCGCGGTCTCCGGCGCCTTCGGCGTTGGGGCGTTCGCGTCGCCCTGGTCCTCGGTGTCCTCGGCGGCGGGCTCGAAGCGCCGGCCGCCGCGCAGAGCTACGGCTACGAGAAGGACCAGGATCCGTTGGTTCTCGGGGTGAAGAAGGCGATCTCTGCCGCGCGCAAAGAGGACTGGAGTGAAGTTCGCGCGACCATCGCGACGCTGGAGTGGCAGGTCGAGGAGCTGCGCCACGATGTCCGGGTCGAGATGAAGCCGGTTCTCGACCGGGCGATCGAAACCGAGGACGCGCAGCACATCGGCTACGCGCTGACCCAGCTCGTTTTCCAGTCGCTGCGACAGAAGCTCCACTGGAACAACGCGGAGAAGCTCGAGCACCACGCGAGAGCGCGGATGCGGCTGCAGGCCGCACGGTTCTACTACGAAGAGATCCTGTCGCACACCGTCCGACGGGCCGACCGCGCTCGGAAGGAGAAGCGTCACGAAGAGATCCTCGCGACGTTCGACGAGCTTCGTCGCGCGCTCGGAAGTCCCGGACTGTTCGGCGCCGGCAAGGCCGACCCGAAGCCCGAGGTGTTCTCGCACCTCTCCGAGAAGCTCGAGAAATCGCTCCGGGAGGTCTACCCCGACTTCCTCGGAGCGAAGAAGGAGGACGAGAAGCCCTCGAGTCGCCCGGAGAAGAGGGAGGGCGACAAGGGATCGACGGGGACCCCGAGCGATGGCCCCCCGGGTGGAGGCGGTCGATGAGCCTCGGTTACGCCATCGTCCTCTGGTGGAGTTGCCATTCATTGGTCGGGACGGCGCCCCATCGACGCGTCGCGTGGCAGGTGCCGAGCGACGAGGCTGCGGAGAGTTCGCCAGCCCTGCCGCCTTACTTCGACGTCGAGGACATCGACGAGCCCGAAGACCACGACCCGTTCACGCTGCACGGACGAGCCGATCTCACCTTCTGGCGTTTCGAGAGCTCGAGGAACGTCGACGGCTTCGATGAAGAGGAGCTCAACGCCCTGAGCCCGGCGCTGTGGCTCGAGGCTCGGCTCGATGAGCGCAACTCGGCGGTCGCCGAGCTCGAGCTCGACGGTCAGGATGGTCGCATCGAGCTCGACACGCTGTTCTACCGCTGGGAGACCTCGCCGCTCGGTCGCCCGAGTCCGTGGTCGGGTCGTTTCGACATCGGAGTGAACTACATCCCCTTCGGCCTCGAACGGCGCTACTACTCCCCCGCGGCGAACCCGTTGGTCGACCGGCCGTCACCGTTCCGTCGCGTCTTCCCCGGAAGCTACTCGGATCTCGGCTTGTTCGGCGCGATCGACTACGAGCGCGACGATCGCGGTGTCGAAGTCGAGTTCGCGGTGACCCGAGGATTGCGCGGACCGGAGCGTGACGACCGTCCCTCGGGCTGGCTGCGCA
The DNA here is from genome assembly GCA_020425835.1 of Planctomycetota bacterium. Next base: position 1,526 of record JAGQRC010000295.1, read on the forward strand.
AGGAGGACCAACCCCAGTTGTCGGGTCGGCTCGGGATCGAGCCGATCGCCGGGCTCTCGCTCGGGGTGTCCGGACTGGTGACCCAGGTCGAGCGGCGCAACGGATCGGGTCACCAGCGACTCGACCTGATCGGCTTCGACGCGCACTGGCGCAGCGCGGTCTGGCTGATTCGTTTCGAGATCATCGAAGGTCGATTCGAGCGCCGGGCGAGCGAAGGCGGATCGTTTCGACGAGGAGGGTGGTACGTCGAGGTCTATCGAGAGTTCCCGATCGAGCGCCCCTGGTTGAAGGCGATCGAGGCGGTCCTCCGTTTCGACTCGGTCGATGAGAACTCCCGCGAGCGGACCTTCCGCGACGCGGATCGCTGGGCACTCGGCTTGAACTGGGTGCCGCACAATCACTTCCGGCTCAAGACGGAAGCCGTGCTCAGCAGAGAGCGCGGAGAGCAGATCGCGAACAACGGTGTCTTCGTCCAGCTCGAGTGTCATTTCTGAAGCCGACACCGGCTTCCGGTGGATCCACCGCACACTACCCGCAGCAGCGGCGGTGTTCGCGGTCTCGGTCGCCGTGCGTTGGCCGTTCGCGACGGGGCTCCCCGACACGCCGGACGGAGTTCGTCTGATCCGCGCGCTGCACTGCTTCGATCTTCTCGAGTTCTCGCCCCAGTTCCCGGGGTACCCCCTCTCCGTCGCGTTCGCCCGACTCCTCCCGTTCGAAGGCGGTCTCGCCTGGGGCGCCGCGAACATCGTCGCGACGTCGCTCGCCGCCGCGTTGCTGGTTCCGATCCTGGCGCGGACCCACGGACTGATCGCGGCGACCATCGCGGCGTGGGTCTCTGCTTCGCTCCCGGCGTTCGTCCTCGAGTCGCTCCGGGTGGGAACGGACGGGCTCGTGCTTCCGTGGTTGCTCGCGGGTCTCTCGATCGCATCGCGCCCCCGAGGCTCTTTCCTCGGCGGGCTGTTGGTCGGTCTCGGTCTCGGGTTCCGACCCTCCGCGGCCGTATGGTGCGCCGGACTACTCCTCGCTCCGCACCGACGTCGGGCGGGTGGCGGCCTGGCGCTCGGTGTTCTTGCGTGGCTGCTTCCGACATGCGCGGTGGTCGGCTTCGAGTCCTATTGCGCTGAAGGATGGCGGTTCACGATCGCCCACTTCACGCAATGGGGAGGGACTGCGCTCTCGTCGACGTCCGGTGGGCCATCCCGCTGGGCGCACGCATGGGAGCACTGGCTCGTGGTGCCGCTCGGCCTCACCGCTCTCGCGGTTCCCGTCGGAGCGGTCGCGTTCTTCCGGAGAAGGACCGTGCACGGGCCGCTCTTCGTGGGCGCTGTCGTCGACCTGGCATGGATCCTGGTAGCGCAGAATCCGGAGCACTTCCGACACTTCATGCCCTTGGCCTGGCTGGCGATCGCGTTCGCGATCGCGGCAACGATCGCTCGGGCCTCGGAGCACGGTGTGTCCCGAGTCGGCACGGTCGCGCTCGCGTCGACCCTCGGACTCGCTTGCGCGTGGTGGTCGGTGGATGTCGGCGCTCGCTATCGGGAGAGTCGCCCTCCGGTGATGTCCGCGATGGCGGAGCTCGAGCGGGACTCGGGTTTCGATCCGCTGGTCGATCGCGTCTACGTCTCCTCGGAGCGCGCCTACTTCACATGGAAGCACCCGGACTGGAGCATCGGCACGGCGCGGACCCTGGAAGAGGTCGACGATGACGTCGCAGGGCTCCCCGTGTTGCCCCGGCGGATCTGGATCTGCGACTCGATCGCGGGTGCACCCGGGTCTCCGACGATCCGATTCAGTCGACCGGCCCGGCTCGCGCCGTGGGGACACAGTGTCAGCTTCCATCCGCGGGACGTCGCACGCGACGAGAGGGTGGGTCTGCGATGAAGGAAAGCCGCTTCCCGCTCACGAGGTACTTCGTCTGGACCTCGTTCCTGGCCACCGCGGTCATCAGCATCGCCCTCGGAACGATCATGGCCCAGGAGGTGCGCGACGATCTCTTGGACAAGGCGAAGGGCCACGCGATCCGGGTGATCCACCACCTCCAGCAGGACATCCGAGCCGATTTCCTGGAGCCGTTGATCGCCAGTGGTGAGCCGATCGATCTCGAGACCAACGACGTCCAGTACGCGCAGCTCGATGCGATCGTCCAACAGCTCGCGAACTCGTTCGGGATCCGCGATCTGTACATCTTCGATCGCCAAGGGTTGATCGTCTACTCCACCCGGCGCGAGCACATCGGGATGATGACCCCACCGTCGAACGAGCTGTTCGAGCGCGCGCTTCGCGGAGAGATCGCTTCGGCGGTCCGTTACCGGGGCGCGCCTCTCGACGTCGTGGAGGGCGACCACCACCCCGCGCTGCTCGAGACATACGTGCCCGTTCGTTCGATCGTCGAGGAACTCGACGAGGGCGGTCCCATCGCGAACGTGATCGAGACCTACCAGGACATCGAACAGTTCCAGTCCGAGCTGGCGGACGCCCAACGGCGCATCGTGCTCGCGACGGTGATCGGCGCGTTCCTGCTGTTCGCGACCCTGATCTGGATCGTGCGCCACGCGGACCGGCTGATCCTCGAGCGCACTCGAGAGCTCGAGCACTCCAACGCGCAGCTGACCGAACTCTCGCGCGGTCTCGAGCAGGAGGTCGAGCGAAGGACGCGGCAACTGATCCAGAGCGAGAAGCTCGCCGGGCTCGGCACTCTCGCGGCCGGCCTCGCGCACGAAGTGAACAACCCGCTGGCCACCGTCTCCACCTGCGCCCAGGGGCTCCGCTCGAGGTTGCGAGACGCCGAGCAGGGCGAGCCGCTCGACTTGAAGGACGCCCAGGAGTACACCGACTTGATCATCGAGGAGTCGTTCCGGGTGAAGAACATCACGCGGAGCCTGCTCGACTTCTCTCGCCAGAGTCCCGGCTCCAAACCGGAGGTCTTCGACATCCGGCAACTGCTGGAGGAGACCACGGGCCTCCTCCGCGTCGGCCCGGATCTCGGCGACATCGCGGTGGACCTTCCGGCGGAGTCGGTGTCGATCTCCGGCGACTCGACCACGTTCCGGCAACTCGGCTTCAACGTGATGAAGAATGCGATCGATGCGATCCGCGAGCGACGGGAGTCGGAGCCGGATCTCGGAGCGATGATCCGATGGACGATCGAGGAGAACGACTCCCGAGTGATCGTCGAGTGCCACGACAACGGTGTCGGGTTCGAGCCCGACCAAGCGAGCCAACTGGTGGAGCCGTTCCATACGACCAAGGACCCCGGGGTCGGCACCGGCCTCGGCCTGGCGCTCTGCCACAGCATGATGCGTCGCTTCGGCGGCACGATCGAGATCGAGAGCGCGGGTCCCGGCCGGGGCGCGACCGTGCGATTGACATTCCCCCGTAGTTGAGAGCGGAGAGTCCAGTGGCCAGCCCACGCCCGAAACCTCGAACCCTGATCGTCGACGACGAAGTGAAGTTCGCGGACATGCTCGGTCGCGAGTTGTCCCGATCCGGGATTCCCTGCGACGTCCGGTACGACGGGGACTCCGCGCTCGCCGCCTTCGACGATGGCGACTACGACGTCGTGATCCTCGATCTCCGGCTCCCCGGTCGCGACGGTCTACAACTCCTGACCGAGTTCAAGGCGAAGGAGCCGTTCGTCGAGGTGATCATGCTGACCGGGCACGGCTCGCTCGACAGCGCGATCGAGGCGATGAAGAAGGGCGCGTACGACTACCTGACGAAACCGTGCCAGCTCGAGGAGCTGGGAATCCTGATCCAGAAGGCGGGCGAGCGCGGCCAGACCGAACGAGAGAACCAGTCGCTGCGCGAGCTCCTCGGTCGCTCGCAGACCGGCCTTCCCCTCATCGCCGAGAGCGACGCGATGAAGCGGGTGGTCGACCAGACGACCAAGATCGCCCGGGCCGTCGATGTGCCGGTCCTGATCACCGGCGAGAGTGGAACCGGCAAGGAGCTGATCGCCCGCGAGGTCCACGGTCGCAGCCCCCTCGCGAACGAGCCGTTCGTCGCCGTCAAC
>JAGQRC010000296.1 GCA_020425835.1 Planctomycetota bacterium
CATCACGGTCAGCTCGGACGACACCGGAACCTGCAGATCGATCACGAGCGACGCGGACGCGGAGGTGAACGTGCAGCACGGCCCGCCGGAGACCTGGCTCACCGACGCGACGAGCTCTCCTCCCGCGAAGTGACTCTCGGCGATGCTCGTGGTGTCGACCAGGAACGCACAGGTCTGGTCGTCGGCGATTCCCGTGTCGACCGGAAGTGTGCGGGTCACCGAGTAGCTTCGATCGGGCTGACCGCAGAGCAGACTGAACGATGCCCCGCCCGATCCGCTGTAGGTCTGGCTCGTGACACTCAGCCCGGGATTCGTCGCGACGATCTCGAGCCCGATCGCAATCTCGGCCGAGCAGGGCGACTCCAGGCTCTCGACCGACAGGTGGACACGGTAGGTGCGACCCGGCACCAGGATCGCTTCGAGACCGTGCAGCGTGTAGGGGTCGATGAACTCGTTGCAGCAGTGCTCGGTGCCGGTCGCCGGAGGACAGAACGGCGGAAGCGCGGAGGGAAGCGGCTCCGCGATGAGGTCGACGACCGACGACGAGGTGAGATCACTGAGGGTCGCCTCCAGGCAAGAGAAGCTGGTATCGAGGAGGATCGGATCGACGGTGAGCGCGGACTGCATCGGCACCGTGAAGTCGATCGTCATCGAGGTCGAGGCCGAGGCATCGAGCGGCGTTGCGTCGGCGATCTGTTCGACCGAGAGCGAGAGGGTCGTCGCGGTCGCGTTCCGCACGCATTGGCTGTACGCGAGGTAGCTCGGGCCACCCGGGCAGTTGTAGGAGACGCTGTCCTGGAACGGCGTGGTCTGCGTCACGGAGTAGGAGTCGAACGGGCCCCCGCAGGCGATCGGGGAGATCGATCCCGACCCCGCGTACGACTCGGAAGTGATCGTGTACTGAGCCCCACTGGTCGATGCGAAGAGCGTCACGAGCGCCAAGCCGAGCGCGCTGGAGATGATGCGAGACATGGTATCCCCACTTCGGAGTTCAACTGGGATGCGGCCACCGCGGCTCGTTGGCGGTCGGAGGCGACGGGTGACTCGAGTGACAGCGTAGCGAGATGGCGAGGCACGACCCAGCAACGAGCCGACTTCTCGAGCGGAACAAACGGAGTGCCGTCCGGAGGGGACTGCGGTACTCGCGCCGAGATCGCGACTTCCGTCTTCGCGCCGCCCGACCGGCGGCGAGGATCGGAATCGGGCAGGCGCCGCGTGTCGTGATCGAGAAGACGCGGTCAGGGGCAGGGATACAGAATGCACCCGAAGGAAAGAGCGACGCCATCGGGGGCCTCAAGTGACTTCTTCGAGCCGGGCGGTGACGGCGGGGCCGCAGAATCGTCGATCGCCTCCGAAACGAGTCCCCAGTGCGGCGGCGATCTCCGCAGTGACGCGCGAGGCGTCGTCGAGAACGAGGAGGCGGTCGAGGTAGAGCGTGAGCAGGGACTCGCAGCCTCGGATCGTCGCGAACCGCTCGTCGGGCGGCGACTCGATGCCGGGGACGCCGATCGAAGAGAGCGGCCAACCGCGGGCGAGCGCGACCAGCTCGTTCACGAGGGGATCCTCCGGAGACTCGCGTCGGGCGATGGCGATGAGATCGGGTAGGTACCGGAGGACGAGATCGACGGAGTAGTCGATCGCCGCGGTTCGGTCGAAATCGGGCGCGCGGCCGAGGATCTTCCGAATGCGCGGAGGATCCACTTCGCGGGAGACGACGAACTGGCAGGCGCGATAGAACGTGAGCGCAGCCCAACGAGCGCTCGGCAGATCGAGGGAGGGGGGATCGCCGGCGAACTCGCGCCGCGCGAGGCCATCGATCTCGCGGAGTGTCGCATGCAGCCGCTCCACGGCGGCGGGTCCGAGGGCACCGACGTCCGCGGCGGCTCTCGACGCATCGGAACCGATCGTGAGGGAAGGGACGCGGACGCGACCGCAGTCGACGAGCTGACGGAGGAAGGTCGCAACCGGCAAGTGCGTCAGTCCAGACCCTCGACGAGCGTCTGCAGCCGCGCGATCGCTGTCTTCAGTCGCTCGTCGTTCCCGGCACAGTCGATGGCGCGTCTCGCCTTCTCGATGGCACGGCCGCGCATCGCCGCGCCGTGGAAGTCGCAGAGATTGTCGAAGACATCGGCGAGCTTGACCGCGCGCGCTTGCCAGTTCGCCTCGCGCAGTCGAGCGTCGTAGTCCGGCTCGCGCTGCGATTCTGGGAGTCGCATGTCCTTCGTCAGCGCGGCGACGGTCTTGGCGATCTCGGTCCCGAACCCGTCCGCGATGTCATCGTAGTCCGCGGTGGTGTCCTCGATCACGTCGTGGAGGAGCGCCGCGCACAACGCGACCGGGTCATCGATGCCGAACACGTGGCGCAGGGTCATCGCGACTCGGAAGGGATGGGCGACGTACGGCGTCTCCCCGTCCTTTCGGAACTGGCCCCCGTGGAATCGGGCGGCGAAGGAGACGGCCCGTTGCCAGGCGAGATCGACGTTCAGGGGCACGGCACCTCCAAGGGATCCGGTCGCGGCGAAGTCGCCCATGGTAGCGAAACCGAGTCGAGCAGCCCGTTCAAAAACTCGTTCCGTCCGAGAGCCGAGCTTCCGGCACGTCCGGGGAAACTCGACGGATCCACCGGGGCGCGTCCTGTTTTCGGCGTGGGGTCGGCGAGCGACCTTGACGACGTCGCGCGGTCGAGCTTCCGTGGGGCGCGTTCTCGGGGCGGTGCCTCGCGACGATTGCGGAGACCACTGAGAGTCCGTTGGAACCGCTCGCGGCCGGAATGGGTTTTCAACGGGCTCCTGAGCACCGGGCGGGAGAGGAAGGACATGAACGAAGTCGAGCGTCCGCTTCGATGGACCGTGCGATCGGGTGAGGAGTCGACCGACGATCTCGACGCGTTGGCGAGGTTGCGGATCGATGTGTTTCGCGCCTATCCCTACCTCTACGACGGCTCGATCGAGTACGAGCGTCAGTACCTCGCGGGATACGTTCGCGCGCCGAGCAGCGTGATCGTCGCCGTGTGGGACGGCGGTGCGATGGTCGGCGCTTCGACCGCGGTGGCCATGACCGAAGCGGAGCCGGAGTTCCGGGAACCCCTGATCGCGCGCGACCTCGACCCGTCGGAGATCTTCTACTTCGGAGAGTCGGTCCTGCTTCCTGGATACCGTGGGCTCGGCGTCGGGCATCGGTTCTTCGACGAGCGCGAGGCAGCGGCGGCGCGACACGGCTCTCGGCAGACCTGCTTCGCGGCCGTCGTGCGTGATCCGGGAGATCCCCGACGGCCCGCCGACTACCGGAGTCTGGAGCCGTTCTGGGCGAAGCGAGGCTACGCGCGACTGCCGGGGGCGACGACGACGTTTCGGTGGAAGGAGGTCGGGGCCGACCAGGAGACCGAGCAGCGCATGGAGTTCTGGATGCGAACGATCGAAGGAGAGGTCGACGCCCGATGATCGAGGATCTGATTCGACGGTACTACGACGCGTTCAACCGGGCCGACTTCTCCGCGATGGCGGCGCTCGTGGACGACGAGGTCGTCCACGACGTGAACCAGGGTCGTCGGGAGGTGGGGCGCGCCGCGTTCGAGACGTTCCTCGCCTCGATGGATGACGCGTACGTCGAGCGCATCGACGACCTCGTCGTCTTCACCGAGCCGAGCGGGCGACGGGCGGCGGCAGAGTTCGTCGTCCACGGGGAGTATCGGAGGACGCAGGCGGGGTTGCCGCCGGCGACCGGTCAGAGCTACCGGCTCCCGGTCGGCGCCTTCTTCGAGGCGCGCGATGGCCGGATCACCCGAGTGACCAACTACTACAATCTCCAGGACTGGCTGAACCAGGTGAGCTGAGGAAACGGTCGGAAGCTCGGTCGGTCAGACGGAACGAGCTTCCGGCCGGAGTGCGTTTCAACGGGCTGCTCGGCGACTCACTGCTTGCGGTGCTCGGGATTCGTCGACTGCTCGCGGAGGTGCTTCTCCGCGGCGCGCAGTTCCTCGACCTGCTGTCGAAGCTCTCGGAGCTCCGCCTCGAGCGCTCGGAGCGTTTCCTCCTGGGGCTCGGCCTCCTGCACGGGCTTCGGCTCGGGTCGCGCGAGATCGGCGAGTTGTCGGTCGAGCGCGATACGCCTCGCATCGAACTTCGCGTCGACGTCGGCCTTCTCGAGAGCGAGATCACGCAGGAGCTGCTCTTTGTCGGGTGCATCCGATCGTTGAACCGCAGCCTGACGTCGAGCGATGGCCTCGAGCGCATCCTGCTTCTTCTGACCGAGCCCCGCGCGCAACGCCAGGATGTCGTGGAGCACGGTCTCGCCCTCGGGACGCGATGCCTCAGGAGCGCGTGCGGCCTCGTGCTGGGCAAACAGCTCTGCCAACAGGGGAATGCGCTGGAGGATCTCGGCTCGGTCCCGACGGGCGCGCTCGTCGTCTCCCTGGAGCAGCTCGCGGAGCGCGTCCGGGTCCTTCTCGAGCGTCTCGCTCAGATGCTCGTGGAGCCGCTGGATGCTCTCGTGGACCCTCGCCGTCTGGTCGGCGTCCCGCTCGTGAAGCGCTCGGAGATCTTGGAGCTCCGCCGCCCGTCGCGGGTCGCGCAGGGTCTCCTGATGCCGGTGCTCGAACGCGCGGTCGCGTTCGACTTGGTCTCGACGGAGCGCGTCGACCGCCGCCCGCTTCGCTTCTTCGGCCCGCTCCAACTCGAGCGCCGTGCGCTGCTCGGCCCGTTGCTGCGCGATCGAGAGCTCCTCTTCCGCGTGCCGTGCCTGGAGGTGGGCACGATCGAGCGCCGCTTGGCTCTCGGTCAGGCGCAGCTCGGCCTCGCGGAGCTCGCGATCGCTCACCCTCCCGGCGTCTCGCATGGCGCGAAGGCGGTCGAACTCCTGGGCGTGGAGGTCGGTGCGCCGTCTCGCCGCTTCCATCTCGGCCTGCGCCAACTCGAGGTGGTGATGACCGCGACGCGCCTCGAGCTCGCTCTGTTGCCGGAACTCATCCAGCAGCTGATGTCGCTCTCGTTCGGAGCGGTGGGCCATCTCCTGCAGCTGCTCGACCTGGAGCTGCAGCGTGCGGATCATCGAGTGCGCATCGGTGAGCTCGGCATCGCGCTGCGCGAGCATCTGCTCGAGGTGTCGGATGATCTGGTCGCGGTCGTCCGGCGTGGGGCTCGTCGCGCCGACGAGTGGATGGGTCACGCCGAGCGCGACGACGACGGTGGCGAGTCCGAGGAAACCGGCGGCCCATGGGCCGAGGCTTCGGCGCCGGGCGGGGGATTCGAGAATCATTCGGATTCTCCCTTCCAGGGAGTGACGGGTCCCGAGAGTTCCGGAGGTGAGCGCGAGGCGCGGGTGGTTCGCCGAGTGGGCGGCGGCCAACTCGCTCAACGCGGTGGCGTATCGGTGCGGCGCTGCGCCGGACCGCAGAACGCAATCGTCGGCGGCGCGTTCGCTCAGCATCGCTTCCCGACGCGCGAGCCAGTGGATCAAGGGGTGGGGCCACAAGAGCGCGCGAGCGACCCAAGCCACCGCCCTCCACCACGGATCCC
>JAGQRC010000297.1 GCA_020425835.1 Planctomycetota bacterium
TCAGCACGTGGGGGCGAACGACGACCACGATCTCGCGCCGCGTCTCCCGATCGACGACGCGTCGGAAGAGCGCCCCGATCAGTGGGAGATCCCCGAGGAACGGCACCTGCGCGCGCTCCTTCGAGGTCCGGCTCTCGATCAGACCTCCGAAGGCGACGGCCAGCTCACTCTTGGCGACGATCGTCCCACTCACCGACTGCGAGCTCACGACATTGACGTCCTGCGGCACGAATCCGTTGCTGGTCGGCACCAGCACCGTCTCGGTCGAATCGACGTTCGATGTCTCCTGGACGATGCGCAGGGTCACCGTGCGGTCGGAATTGATGTTCGGCGTGATGAGGAGCGTCGTCCCGACCGGACGGAACTCGATGTCGGTCGTGCCCGGAGCGGTCACCGTGGTCGTCTGGTTGGTGACGATCTGCGAACCGAGGAAGCTCCGGTTCAGCGGGACCTCTCGACCGACGAACAAGCGCCCCACTTCGTTGTTCGCCGTCAACAGCAGCGGGGTGGAAACGACGTGCACACGACCGCGCTCCTCGAGGAGCTGCATGCGCGCGGCGAAGTGATCGTTCATGAACTGGAAGACGAGCGCTCCCGCATTGACGCCGCTCCCGCCGAGGTCGAGGCTCGGCGGCACCGGATTGACGATGCTGCCCGAGGTGAACGCGCCCGCGAGTTCGCCGTCGCTGTCCGCCCACTGGTACTCGAAGAACGACGTGAAGCCATCGCCGAGCTCCACCGAGAGGACGCGCAACTCCAACAAGACGAGCGGCGTCGGGACGTCGAGGCGCTGGATCAGTGTGCGGATGTCCCCGAGCGCCTGCGTATCGCGGGTCCGGACGATGATCTTGTTGTGGCGGGGCACGACGGTGACGTGGATCCCGGTGTCCCGCTGCTCGACGATGCGTTCCAGCGTCGACTCGCGGGCGGGCTCCGAAGGCCACCCCTCGCCGCGCTCGAGCGCTTGGATCTGCTCCGGGGTCAGATCGAGCGGAGCCCGCTCTTCCTCATCGAGACCCTCCCGACCGGCGATCGTCGAGCCCCGACCGTTGCGCCCCCCGTAGCTCGAGCTCGACCGGCCGAGTCGATTGCGACCGAGCGTCGAGCCCGCCCCGTACGACAGACCGCTCCGGTTGCGCGAGTTGGTGCCAACCCCGCCGAACGAGTTGGAGAGGCCCTGCGTCCTCTCGTCGAACAGGTCGAAACGCTGCAACCGGTCCTCGAGGTCGCGCAACACCTCGTCGTCCGCGGTCCCGAAGCGCAGATCGACACGATCGCCGAGCAGGTTCCGGATCGCCAATCCGACGTCGAGCGCATTCGGATAGAGGAGCGTGAAGTACTCCGTCTCTTCGTCCCGCAGTGTGGCGATGTTGCTGCGATACTCGTCGGCGGTGCGGATCTCGACGATCCCCGTGGACGGGTCCTGATGGAACCACAGCCCGTGGGCGCGACACATCAACTCCACCGCGTTCACGAGCGCGATGTTCTCGACATAGAGCGAGATCTTCTCGCGGCTCGCTCCGGCGGACGGAACGATGTTGACGCCGGTCTCCTCCGACAGCAGTCGACACGCCTCGCCGAGCGGTACGTCCCGGAGGTCCAGTCGCTCGAGTCGTCGCGGCACGGGTGGACGATCGTCGTCCGCTCCCCCGACCCTTGACGTGGTCCGGGCCCCTGGCGCCGCTTCGGCCCATGGCACTGCTCCCGCGCACACGAGCGCGGTGAGGATCGTCCGGGTGAGCGCGCGCCACTTGCACCCGCTGCGGCACTTCCCCGACGTCATCGCACCATCACCACCCGATCGAGCTCGGGCACGGAGATCGCCACGCCGTCGCGACCGACGTCGACGACCTCGGCAACCCAGTCGGGACTCGACCGAACGGCCCGATCGTCGCTCGGCAGAGAGAGTGGGCTGCCCTTTCGGACCCGGATCCACCGATCGGCGATGGAGATCAACGCCACCGGCTCGCGCCCCTCGGCGATGATCATCGCCTTCAGGGTGATCTCGGGGAGCACGCGGGTCGCGCGCTCGGTGCTCGGCGCTCGGACGCCCTCGTCGAGGTCCCGTCGCATGGACGGATCGGGCACTGTCGGGTCCCGGAGTTCGGGGTCCTCTCGAGTGCTCGTGTCCGACGCGGGCTCCGTCGGTGACCCGCCGCTCGGACGGGGCGACGTCGGCGGCTCCGACGACTCGAGCGCGGCGCCGAAGATCGTCAAGAGCGCCCACAGTGTGGTGGTTCGGGGATCCATCCTCTTACTTCCCGGTTATGGAGTAGATCGCCATGAAGAACGCGAGATAGACGAAGCCGACGATGCCGCCGAGGACGATCGTGATCACCGGCTCGACGATCACACTGAGTCGGCGGATCAGCGCTTCGAGGCGCGACTCGTGGAACACCGCCACTTGCTCGAGGACCTCGTCCAGCGTCCCCGCGCTCTCCCCGACGGCGGCCATGCTCGCGAGCATCGGATAGAACCCGGTACACTCGGCCAACGGCTCGGAGAGCACGCCGCCCTGGAGAACGCGGGCACGACTCCGAGCGATTCCGCGAGTGATCGTCACGTTGCGGAAGAGGCGCTCGACCACGCGCAGAGCTTCGGTCAGCCGGACGCCGCTGGCGAGGAGCACACTGATGCTCCGCGCGAACATCGCCGTCGCGGAGAGTCGAACGACCGCGCCGACGATCGGGAGCGCGAGAACGGCTCGATCGACGCGTGCGCGCGCGGGCGGCCACGAGTAGAGGGCGGCCAGGGCGACTCCCCCCGCCGCGCAGGCGATCGCGCCGTGGAGCGCGTGAGCACGGACGAAGTTGGAGACGTCGAGGAGCGACTGGGTGATCGGTGGCAGCTGGCGCCCCGACGATGCGAGAAAGGTCTGCAGTCGCGGGATCACCCCGAGCATCATGTACGAGACGACCCCGACCGCCATTAGGATGACGAGGATCGGATAGAAGAGTGCGGTCAGCACTCCGGTCCGCAAGTGTCGACGCCGCTCCATCGAAGACGCCGCTCGGTCGAGGACCGACTCGATCTCCCCGGTTTCCTCGCCGACCGCCACCATCGTCACCACCATCCGTGAGAAGCACCGATGCTCGGCGAGGCCCGAGCTCAGCGCACCGCCCTCCTGAATGTGCGCGGCCACGTCACTCCATACGCGGCGCATCGATCGACTCGAGCTCTGCGTCGAGCAGGTCCGGAGCGCGGACAGCAGCGTCAGCTCGCTGCGCAGCATGCAGGCGATCTGTTGCAACGAGAGTTCGACATCGACACTGCGCGGGGCGCGCGCGAACATCCGCCGCGGAGCCTCACGACCCCGGCGCGACGGACGATCTCCGGTGTCGAGGGGGATCACCTCGAGGGTGACCCACCCGCGACCGCGCAGCTCGTCGACCACCGCTTCGACCGAGCGCGACTCGGTCGTGCCGCGCTCGGTGCGGCCGCCGGGCTCGCGGGCGATGAACGAGTAGCGGGTCATTCGACCTCCCCGCGCACTTCGACGACGGAGACGACCTCGTCGACCGAGGTCACCCCCCCGCGGATCTTGTCGAGCGCGTCGTCGACGATCGTCGGCACGCCCCGCTCCCGCATGCGGGAGGTGAGCGCTGCGGTATCCACCCCTCGCGAGAGATCGTGCTCCCAGTCCTCGTCGATGGCGAGCATCTCGAACAGGCCGATGCGGCCGCTGTAGCCGCGACCCATGCAGTAGATGCACCCGCGTGGCTCACAGGCCTCGAGAGCGCTCGTGAAGGAGCGCGACCCTGGCAACCCGACGACCGGGTCTCGTCGTGGCGTGCGGCAGGTGGGACAGAGGCGTCGTACGAGTCGCTGCGAGAGGACCAGTCGAAGAGTGGCGGTGATCAGGTATCGCTCGACCCCGAGATCGGCGAGTCGTGTCACCGCCGCGACGGCCGAGTTGGCGTGCAGGGTCGCGAGCACGAGGTGGCCGGTCAGCGCGGCCTGCACGGCGATCTCCGCGGTCTCTCGATCGCGGATCTCTCCGATCATCAGCACATCGGGGTCGTGCCGGAGGATGCTGCGGAGGGCGCGAGCGAAGGTGATCTTCTGGTCGGAGTTGACCTCGATCTGCGCGACACCGGGGATGTCGTACTCGATGGGATCCTGGACGGAGATCGCGTTCACCGACCGGCGCGAGACGATGTGCTGGAGCGCCGCGCACAGCGTGCTCGTCTTCCCGCATCCCGTGGGACCGGTCGCGAGCAGCAAGCCGTGGGGAAGTCGGATCGCCCGCTCGAACGTCTCGAAGTCGCGGGCACTCATGCCGAGGTTCTCGAGCGTGAGCTGCGCGAGGTCGATCGCGAGGAGGCGCAGCGTGACGCGCTCCCCGTACTTCGTCGGCAAGGTGGCGACGCGGATATCCACGTCGTCACCGGTGTGGAAGCTCTGGGTGAAGCGACCGTCCTGAGGCGCGCGACGCTCTGCCACGTCCATTCCTCCGAGCACCTTGATCCGGCTGACCAGCTCCGGGTAGTGGCCGAGGGAGAGCGTCCGGTAGTCGTCGAGGACTCCGTCGACGCGGAGGCGAACCCGTACACCGTCGCGACCAGGATCGAGGTGGATGTCGGAAGCCTGTCGGAGCCAACCCGCGAAGATGATCTCGTCCGCCAACGAGATCGGTTCGTCGGCGACCTCCGCGGTCGCGGCGCTCCCCCCGAAGACGCGTTGGAGCACGCGCCGGAGCGAATCGGGCTCGGCGGCCACCGGTCGCAGGGACCTCGGGACGTGGCGCTCGATCGCCTTGAGCGCCGCGGTGTCCGCGACGTTCGCGCAGGCGACGTGCACCTCTTCGTCGACGCAGGCGAACGGCAACACCTGGCGACGCAGGGCGAGGGTCGCCGGCACGCGGAGCGCCCACGCCGGATCGACGCGCACGCGACCCACGTCGAGCGGCCCGTTCGGCCGACGATCCACCGCGAGCGAGGAAGGGATCGACGAGCGCTGGATCACGGGCGTCCCCTCTCCGTGGCTTCGGAGGTCGGGCGCCACCCGAGTTGCACGGCGCGATCTCGGAGGATCCGAGGCTGGCGACTGAGGGCCAACGCCGTCTCCTCGACGATGGTCCCCTCGGCGAGGGGCCGAGCGAGATCTTGCTCGAGCGTCTGCATGCCATGGCGCGTCCCGCTCTCCATCGCGGAGTAGACCTGGGCGCTCTTTCCGGAAGCGACGAGGTGGGAGACGGCATTGCTCCCGCGGAGGATCTCACTGACCGGGACGCGGCGATCGATCGGACGCCGCGCTTCGGGGTGCGCGCGCTCGAGGCGTCGGACCACCGCGTCGCTCACGGGGAGCAGGTGTTGCGCGACGACCGCTCGCAACACGAGCGCGAGCTGGACTCGCGCACCCGCCTGCTCGTCCGCCGGGAAGAGCGAGATGAGCCGCTCGATCGAGCCGACGCAGTCCCCAGCGTGCACCGTCGTGAAGACGAGATGCCCGGTCTCCGCGGCGCGGATCGCGGTTCGCATGGTGGAGAGGTCGCGCACCTCTCCGACCAGGA
>JAGQRC010000029.1 GCA_020425835.1 Planctomycetota bacterium
CTTCTTGGCAGCTGAGCTCGCCGGAGCCCGCGAATCGCTGGCTCGTCGTGCACCTGGTCTTCGGCGTGCCGACCCTCGCCGTCGCGCCGATGTTCGTGCTCACGTGCACGGCGCGGGTGCGGTCGAACGCGCTGTTCCGGATCGGAATCGCCACCTTCGGTGTTTCGATCGCCGGGGCGATCGGCGCCGTGGAGCTCCTGACCGAACCGCTGATCCCGGCCTGGACACCGGCGGTGCTCTCCCGCGCGCACGCCGGCTTCGGCATCGCCGCTCTGTCCAGTATGATCGCGCTGATCGCCGCTTGGAGAATCGGATGGCGTTCGAAGGTGTGACGTCATCCGGGTGCCGAAGGGAGTAACGTGTCGGAAGGAGTGACCGTGTCCGACTGTGTCTACATCGGTTTCAACCGGCGTGTCGCCTGTTTGGATCGCCGCACGGGCGAACAGGTCTGGTCGTGGAAGGCGCCCAAGGGATCGGGCTACGTCTCGCTGCTCCTCGACGGCGACACGCTCTTCGCGGTGGTCAACGGCTACGTCTACGCCCTCGATCCCGCCCACGGCCGAGAGCTCTGGTCGAACGCGATGCCAGGCTTCGGTTTCGGAGTCGCTTGCATCGCGACCGATCGTGCGCACACCGACTTCTCGCTGCTCGCCCAGAGCCTCGTGGCTCAACAACAGGCGGCCGCGAGCGCCAGCGCTTCGAGTTGAGCGCTCGCGCCGCGCGGCCTCACCAGGAGCGCGGGCAGAGAGTCAGCTTCCCGCCATCATGTCGTCGAAGGTCTGGTCCAGCGTCGGGCCGTAGATGCTCGGTACCTTGGCGCCCGCGATCCGGACGTAGAGTCCCATCTGCGCACGGTGGTGGATGAGGTGGACGAGATCCCAGTTGATGTAGGTGACCCCGGCGTTCTCGCCCATACCGAAGAAGTCCGACATTCGGGTCAGCTGCTCGGGGGTCGCCTCGCGGAACGCGCCGAGTGTCGACTTGAGGAGTGGCTCGAGCTCCGCCGCCAACGCGGTGGCGCTCGTCGCCGGTGGCGGCGCTGCCTTCGGGTCGTCGTTCATGGCGGTCTCGCCCTCCTGGATGAGATTCACGAAGAAGGCGCCCGTGCCGGCGGTGTGACGCGCGAGCTCGGCGAATCCCATCAGTCGCGACTCCGGCTTGAAGTCGAGCTTGTCGTCGGGCATCGCCTTGACGACATTCAGGAAAGTCTTCTGCTCCTGCTCGAGCTGCTGGCAGTAGCTGTCGCGGAGGCCCAGGGCGAACTCGGGAGTCATGTCCATGGCGGGATCCTCTCGGTCGGCGCGACGGGCGCCGAGTGAAGTGCCGGGTACGGAAGTGGAGGGACGATCCTCCATGGTCGCCGCGACGGCCGAGGGGATCAACGTCGAGTCGCCAACCTGGTAAACTCCGGCGCAGAATCGACCGATAGAGCAGCAGCCATGAACGCCGACGACCGACGCGACCACGACCTCTTCGTCTACGGCACCCTCCTCTTCCCGGAGGTGGTCGAGCGCGTGATCGGTCGGCGACTCGAGAGCCGACCGGCGCGCCTCCCCGGCTACGCCCGGTTGCGTGTGCTGGACGAGGTCTACCCCGGGTTGGCGCAATCGCCGTGTGCCGAGACCCCGGGTCAGCTGCTGCTCGGACTGCGCACGGAAGATCTGGAACGGTTGGACCGATTCGAGGGAGCTCGCTACCAGCGCACCCCGGTCGAGGCCATCGACACCGACGGGACCGTCTGGCCGACCGAGACCTACCTCACGCCGCCGGCGCACTGGGTCTTCTTGTCGGACGAGCCGTGGGATCCGGAGCCCTATCGGGACAATCCCCTCGAGCGGTTGGGTTGGGCGAAGTTCGAGGAACGCAACGAGTGATGCCGTCGGTTCGACGCCCCCGGCCGCGCGAGACGCGACCGGGAGCGCGGGTTACGGATCAGAGCGAGTCGATCGAAGCGAGGCGCGGCGTCACCCCAGCGGGGAGCGGCGTGTCGAGGAAGATCTGCGCCGCGTCGGACCACGTGGCGACCTCGGGACCGGTGATCCGCATCTTCGACCCGAGTGCCGACCGCACCGAGGCCTCCATCGCGACGCGATCATCGAGCGCGATCACGACCGTCTCGAAGACGTGATCCCCGGTGAACCGGTGGAGCCGTTCGGCGGTGGTCGGGTCGAACTCGAGGAGGAGCGAGCGGCCGCCGAACTCATCGAGCGACTCGTCCACGCTGCACGTCAGGTCCCACAGCCCGTTCGGGTCGACCGCGATCGCGCGTGCGGGATCGGTCGATCCGTCGAGCGGTCGCAGCATGCGAGCGACGGAGCGCTTCGCGTCGGAGTCGGCCGCGACGGCGACCGAGACGCGACCGCTGCTCTCCAGCGCCCAGCACACGGTCCCCAACCGGTCCAAGCTCGAAGCGGGCAACGTGAAGTGCACACGGGAGTCGGTGATGGTCACCTGGACCGCCTCGACGCCGAGCCTCGCGAGTCGAGTCTCGAGGATGGAGACGACGCGTTCCCTCTGCTTCGCATCTTCCGGTAGGTCGCGAAGCGTGAACGTGATCGTCGAGGTGCGGGTTGCCGTGCCGTAGAACGCCGGGAGGGTGCCGAGCAGGGAGAGCACCGCGAAGACGGCGCAGATCGTTCGTTTCATCATGAGAGGTTCTTCCTTCGATGTTCCGAGATGGACGTCGAAGTGCCGACCCGCACCGTGCGGGGGCACGAGCGTCCTTCCGCGCGCCGTTGACGCGACGGAGAAGGGAAGGAAGAAGGTCTAGAGGAGGAGCGGTCGGTTGCGATCGGTTCGGAGCCCATGGACGCAGCGCGGCGACTCGGAAGATCGCGGGGGCGGACCGAACTCGATCCGACGCCAGGGCGGCTCATCGCCGGGGACCAGCGCGGGGTCGCCCGAGGCGTCCGTCCCCTGGTCCACCGCTGCGGTGTCGAGGTTCCCCGGATCGGCGACGACCAGTGAGATCGAGCGTTGCTCGATGGAGCTCGCCTCCGCATTGCGGTGGGCGACGGCCGTCGACTCGACGACCAGGCAGAACTCGGTGAACACGACGCGTCGAGCGGCGCCGCAACCGTCGGACACCGTCGCCCCGAGGGCGGTGGAGATCGTGCACGCGAACACCACCCAACGCACGGCGCTGGGCGCCGGGCTCACCGAACGCCGAACGACGGTCGGGGGACGGGGGCCAAGATCCAGGAGATCTTTGCAATCGAACAGGTCGGCGGAGGGCCGCCCGCTGTCGCGAGGGTTTCGATCCATGACCGCGGAGTGTAAACGCCCGGGTCCGCAGCGCAACCAGTGGTTTCGACCCAGTTCGGAGGCCGATTTCGCGATTTCGGACGCCGTCTGCGGGATCGGGCGAAAGAGGTCGTCAGGACCGTACACCTCTGTGCAGCGTCTCGATCGTATTGGCACCACTGACCTCGACACAGCGCTTCGACACACACCAGGGGGGGTGTTCCTTCGGGACGCCCTCCTTTTTTTTGGTTGTGCGGCCGCTCCGGTGATGGCCGCCGCGACCGGCCCGCGGTCCGCTTCAGCCCCTGGCGTCCTCGCCCGGCCGGCGGATATGATCGGAGATTCATCCCTCCCCGCTCATGGGTTCGGGGTCATCAATGCTCCTTCTTCCGCCCCTGGTTCGTTCGTTGGGGTTCATCGCATCGCTATGGCTCTCCTCGCTCGCAACGAGCCCCACGGACATCGAACGCATCGCGGTCCGTGCCGATCTCGAGTGGATCTGGGGTGAGATCGGAGAGAACCCGCTGCTCGTGAAGTTGTCGAGCGCAGACGAGTTCGAGGAACTCTCGTGTGCGCGATTCGCGACGGGCAGCGAGCTCGACGAACGCGATTGGCTCGAGTGGTGGGTCCGAACTCGAGCTTCCGGCGCGGAGGCGCTTCCTCGACCCATTCCGGGGAGTGGCTCGAAATCCGGCGGCTACTGGGTGGATCTCGATCCCGGCCGGTATCTGCTGTTTCCCGCGGGTTTCGACGGGGACCTGCGCCACCGAGCGACGATCAAGCTCCTCGAAGCCCGAACCTTCGCGTTGATCGTGCACCGTCTCGCGGGTGGCGGACTCCAAGCGTTGACGGTCGATGCGACGTCGCTCGAACCCTTGGCCGGAGTCGACCTTCGGCTCGTCGACCGCCAGGGCTCGACAGTCACTTCCACCGCCACGGATTCCGAGGGCAATGCCGTCCTCGATGGGCCCGATCAGACGCTCCTGTTGATCTCTCGGCACGGTGAGGACGTTCGTGCGCTGAGGATCGATCGAGAACCTTCCGAGTCGCGCGCCGTCGCCTTCGTCTCCACCGATCGACCGATCTATCGGCCTGGCGATCGGATCCACTTCAAGGTCGTCTGTCGCGAGTGGCGCGACGGACGACTCCGCCTCCCGCTCGCTTCGTCGATCCCGGTCACGCTCGAGGCGACCGAAGATCGTGTGATCCAGACGTTGCAGTGCGAGATCGGGGCGGAGGGCACGGCGCACGGCGAGCTGCGTCTCGCCCCCGAAGCGCGATCGGGTCCCTATCGGCTGGCGACTCCCTTCGGAGCGTGTGATCTCTGGGTGCAGCCGTTCCGCAAGCCCGAGTTCGGCGCAACACTCCGACTCGACACCTCGTCCACCTCTCCGGCGATCGAGCTCGAAGCGACCTACGCGTTCGGCGGTCCGGTCGCGGGAGCGACCGTCGCGTGGACAGCGTTCGGGATCGAGCCGCCCCCGTGGCGACGCGGCTTCGATCTTCGCTATCCTCGAGTCCCGTTCGAGGATCCCCATGGCTGGGTCTACGACATCCGATCACTTCGTCGTCACGACTCCCGATTCGTCGCGACCGCGAGGGACATGGGCTGGCTCGACGAGTTGGACGAGATCGACGAGTCCGCGCTCGAGGTGGGTCAGTTCTTCGACGATCTCGAGGGGTTCGCGTCCGGCGAAGCGCGCCTCGATCAGCGAGGTCGCATGCGAGTGAAGCTCCCCGATCTCCCGCGGGCTGCCGAGAAACTCCACTTCGTGGCGGAGATCGTGGACGGGGCTCGGTATGCGTATCCCTTCCGAGAGACCTTCGATCTCGGCCATCGGGAGGGAGTGTGCATCGACGCCGGCTTCGACGATCTCTACCTGCTCACCGACCGTCCCGCCCGCGCTCGATGTCGCGTCACGGATGGATTCGGGAAGGCGATCACCGGCGCTGAAGTGGACTTGGCGCTCCTCTGCAAGGAGCAGGTCGACATCGAAGGCGATCCCGAGATCGTGTGGGAGTGGCAGGACGGCGGACGGACCCGGACCGATGCCGACGGTTACGCGGAGCTGTGGGTGACTCCTCGACCTGCGCTCGAACCGGAGTCGAACCAGGGCGACCACGGATACCGGCTCCGCGCTAGGCTGACCGAGAACGCCCGCGTCGTCGCTCGCGTCCAGGTTCCCGTCTACACGCTGGATGCACCCCCTGGAGGAGACGAGGAACTCGAGCTGATCCCGGATCGCCGGGTCTACGAGCCGGGCCAGACGATGCGACTCCTCGTCCGGTCTGGGACGCGCGGCAACGGCTGGCTCATACACTCGAATCCTCGCTCCGAGCGCCTGGAGCCCATTTCCCTCGATCTCGGCGCCCAGGTGTTTGAGGTTCCTTATCGCCCGGAGTGGGGTTCGAGCGCACATGTCGGCGTCTTGAGGATGGACCTCGGCACAGCGATCGAGAGCTATCGAACGGTGTACCGCGCGGCCCGCGAGGAACGCATCGATATCGACGTCGGATTCGACGCAGAGTCGTATCGTCCTGGCGACCGCGCGCAGCTCTCGATCGCCACGACTCGACGTGGCGAACCGGTCGAGGCCGAGCTCGAGATCGCGCTCGTCGACGAGTCCATCTTCCGGCTGCGGGAGCATCGTCCCGTCGATCCGAGTCTCCTCTTCGCACAACCCCGAGCCCTCGGCCAGCGCTGGGAGTCGCCGTGGACCGCGTTGCGTCGCGACTACGACGGCGAGATCGTCGACGACGAGAGCGAGGGTTCCGGACACGGGCTCTTCTTCGACGAAGATGATGACGCGGAGCCGGCGGAAGGCGTGCGACGGAACTTCGTCGACACCTGGCATTGGTCCGCCACGGCGCGCACCGATGCGACCGGTGCGCTGCGGGTCGACCTTCCGGTCCCCGATGATCTGACGGAATGGCGGGTCGTCGTTCGTGCGGTCTCCGGCGACGACGGCTTCGGAATGGAGCTCTCCGAAACGAGGACCCGGCAACCGGTCTTCGGTCGCCTGGTCGTCCCGACTCCGCTGCGGCAGGGCGACGAGGTCACCGTTTCCGCGATCGTCCACAACCACCTCGCGGTCGATGCTGCCTTCGACGTCGAACTCACCGTCGCCGGCGCGGCCGAGCGGACCGATACCGGCGCGACGTCGAAGCTCGACGTGCGCGCGGGAGAGTCGGCGCGACTCGACTTCCCGATCCGATGCTCCGGCCATGGTGAGGTGCGCTTCGATCTCACGGTGCGCGGGTCGGCTGATGGCGATCATGTGCGACTCGTGCGCGACGTGCAGCCGATCGTGATCACCGAGTTCCAATCGGCCGGGGCACGGTTGGACGAGGAGTGGCGCCGTGCGTTCGAGATCCCGGCGGATGCGGTGCCCGGCTCTGTCGAGCTGGTGGTGACGATCGAGGAGACGCCGCTCGACTCGGTCGCCCAGGTCCTGCCCTCCCTGATGGACTACCCTTACGGCTGCGTCGAACAGACGATGAGTCGCTTCCTCCCCACGGTGATCGCGCGAGACGCGGCGCAGCGCGTGGGCACCCCGCTCGAGCTCCCCGAGGATCTCGACGCGATGATCCGCGCGAGCCTCGACCGACTGACCTACTTCCAACACGTCGATGGAGGGTGGGGTTGGTGGCGGGGCGACGAGACCAACCTCGAGATGTCTCGCTACGTCCTGATGGGACTCTTGATCGCGCACTCGCACGGCATCGAAGTGGAGCCGCGGGTGATCACTGCGGCGCTACGGTACGTCGGGGGCGATGAGTGGAACGCGGAGACGCTCCACATCCTGCGGCTCGCGCGCGACGGAGGCTGGTTCGAGAAGCCAGCCCTCGCGGACTTCGCCGACTTCGCGCCCAGTCTGGCCGAGGCGATCGCGGAGGCCGAGGAGACGGCAGCAGACTTCGAGTCGAACGACACGACGGCTCTCTGCCACCTGATCCTCGCGGGCCGTGACGATCTCGCCGCCAACGTTCCCTCGACCCTTCCCACCGGCGAGCACTACACCGACATCCGCGACGTCGCGCTCCGCGTTCGCGCGATCGCGAGCGTCGATCCGAGTGACCCTCGACTCCCGGCGTGGGTGGAGTGGCTCCTGGAGCATCGTCATGCCCACGGCTGGAACACGACGCTCGACACCGCCCACGTGGTCCAGGCGCTCTCGGCGATTGCTCCGGTGCGACGCGGCCCGAGCGGGGTCGAACTGTGGATCGACGGCGAACCCGTGACCGGGGCCGTCCAGCGAGTCGTGCGCTCGGGGAGCGACCTCGGTTCGACCATCGAGATCATCGCCCGACCATCCGCGGAGCCGGGGTCGACTCGCTTTCCGCCGCGGATCCACGCCGTGTTGCGCTCCGACACCACGTCCGGTCTCGCCGCACCGGCGACGACTCGCGCCGGTCTCTCGATCACTCGGACCATCGAGCGGCTCGTCGTCGATGCCGACGGCAACGAAACGTGGAACGAGCTCGAGCCCGGGGAGTCGATTCCGAGCGGCTCCGCCATCGAGGTGACCTGCACGGTCGAGGCACGCGGCGACGTAGGACTCGAGTACGCAATGATCGAGTCTCCGACCGCAGGTGGTTGGTCGGTGATCCCCGATCCCGACGAGCTCGAATGGGGCTGGGCCGACCTGAAGGAAGACCTCGTGGTCTTCGACGAGCAGGAACTCGACGGCCGTTGTGTGAAGTCTTACCGAGCCCGCGCCACCGTCCCCGGCGTCTACCGTCTCCCGCCCGCCCGCGTGTTCGGGATGTACGAGCCCGACATCGAGGCGCGGACCGGGGTGATCGAGGTGCGCGTCGTGGAATGAGCTGCGCGGAACGCTGGCAGCGATCGCTCCATCGGGTTCAATGTGGCGATCCACCCGAGGAGGTCCCATGTCTCGTTGTCAGCGCTCCGTTCTGGTCGTCTCGTCGTTCGTTCTGACGGCCTTCGCGCTGGTGTGTGTCTCGGTACCCGGAACCCCGCAGGCCAACGCCGCCCCGTCCGTCGAGTCGGCGAAGTCGGTGCTGCGGCGGTTCCACTTCTGCGCGGCGACCGCCGACTTCGACGGCTACTTCGCGCTCTTCCATCCCGACGGCGTCTTCCTCGGTACCGATGGCACGGAGCGCTGGACGGTGGCGCAGTTCAAGGAGTTCGCTCGGCCCCACTTCGAGGGCGAGTCCGCGTGGGTCTTCGAGCCTCGCGTCCAGAACGTGACCCTCGGACCCGAGGGGCGCTTCGCCTGGTTCGACGAGGTGCTCCACTCCGAAAGCTACGGCGAGTGTCGCGGCTCCGGTGTGCTGATCCGCAACGACGGCGACTGGAAGATCGGCCAGTACAACCTGACGGTGCCGATCCCGAACTCGCTCCTGCGCGACGTCGTCGCTCGCATCCGCGGCGAGTTTCCGCCGGTCACCCGAGTGATCGCCGTGCGACACGCCGAGAAGCAGAAGGACACGGCGACGGCGAAGGTCGGCGACGATCCCGCTCTGACCGAGCTCGGGACCCGACGCGCCGAGACCCTCGCCGCTCTGCTTCGCGATGTGCCCGTCGATCGCATCTACGCGACCGAGTACCAGCGCACCCGACTCACGGTCGCGCCGACCGCCGAGGCGAAGAAGCTCGAGACCCAGGTGATCCCCGCCCGCGAAACGAACGAACTCGCCCGCCGCGTCGAGACCGACGAGCGCGGCAAGACGGTCCTGGTTGCCGGCCACTCCAACACGATCCCCGCCCTGATCCGCGCGCTCGGTGTGCCAGAGGTCCCGAACCTCTCGGAGAGCGACCACGACGACATCTTCGTCGTGACCCTGTCCCCCGGGCGAGCGCCATCACTCCTGCGACTGCACGTGCCGGTCGCGCCTTAGGAGTCCGTTGGAAAACTGCTTTCGAACAGAGAGTTCGAGATTCCGAGGCCAGTGCTTCCGACGAAACGCAGGCGTATTGGTGGATACGTCGAGTTTCGGCGGGAGTGCTGGCCGACGGAGGCTCGGGCTCTCGGCCGGAATGGGTTTTCCAACGGGCTCTTAGGAGTCCGTTGGAAACTGCTTTCGAGCAGTCTTCAACGGACTGTCAACGTCGACCGCGCGGCCCCACGGCGCTCGAGGACCGGCGCGCCATGCATTGCACGGTCGAAGAACGCCATCCGCGTTGGTGCCGTCTCATCCGCGAGCCGAGACGTGCGTGCGCGGTGTGGCGGTGTTACAGTGCGCCCTCAATGCACTGATCTGTCGCCATCCATTGTCCATTTGAAAGGACGATCCTATGAGCGACTTGCCGGCGGGGCCGTACAAGGTCATCACCACTCCCGAGGGTCTGCGAGTTCCGTACTACATCATTCCATTCGACAAGCGGGGGATCTGTGAAGGTCCCGCGACGCGGGCGGCGCTGCTGTCCGACCTGGATGCCGGCGACTACAGCCACGTCATTCTGTTCTCGCACGGTTGGAACAACGACTGGACCGTCGCGACGCAGCGCTATCAGGACTTCATCGAGGGCTTCATGAAGATGCGGCAGCAGCATGCCCTCGCGCCGCCGGCCGACTACCGCCCCCTGTTGATCGGGATCTTCTGGCCGAGCACCGCGCTGGTCTTCGGCGAGGATGAATGGGGCCCGGGGATCGCGGGCGCGGAGGGCACGGATGCCCGTGTCGGCGAGGAGTTGTCGGCGATTCGCGATCTCGCGGGGGCGCTGTCCCCGGACGACGCGCGGCGGTTCTTCGAGCTGGTGCAACAGCCCGAGGTGCGCGACGGCGAGATCCGCGAGCTGGCGCGACTGGCGGCGAAGCTCACCGACGTGACCGACGACGAGATCGGCGACGGCGATGCCCCGACCGAGCTCGACATTCTCCATGCATGGAGCTCGTGGGCCTCGATGGAGACGCCCGATCTCGACGAGTTCGGAACATTGAACGGGGCGCCGGACGGAGACGGACCGGAGGCCGCCGGTTGGTTCGACTGGGTCAAGAAGCTCGACCCGCGACCGTTGGTGCGCACGTTGACGGTCTACCGGATGAAGGACCGCGCGGGCACGGTCGGTTCTCACGGTGTCGGGCCGCTGCTGCGCGAGGTGCTCTCCCACAGCCGAGCTCGGGTCCACCTGGTCGGCCATTCGTTCGGCGGGAAGATCGTCCTCTCCGCGACCTGCTACGGGGGGGAGCTCCCTCGACCGGTGGAGTCGATGCTCCTCCTGCAACCGGCCGTCTCTCATCTCTGCTTCGCCGGACAGGTGCCGAAGCGCCATCACCCGGGCGGGTATCGATCGGCACTCCAGCGCGTCCGACAGCCGATCCTCTCGACCTTCAGCAAGCACGATGCACCGCTCACACAGTTCTTCCATCTCGCACTCCGTCGCGAGCGAGACCTGGGTGAGGTCGAGATCGCCGGTGGATCGCTGAGTCCCTACGCGGCGCTCGGTGGCTTCGGTCCGCGCGCCGCCGGTGAGCGACTCATCCCGATCGCGCTACCGACTCAACGATACGAGCTGACCGACGGCGTCGAGGTCTTCGGGCTCCAGGGGGACGCGGTGATCGGCGGCCATGGGGACATCAGCAATCCGGCCACGTGGTGGACGCTCTACCAGCAGATGGAGAGGTGAGCGGTCATGGCGATCCAGCTGAGTCGCGAGTTCGATCTGCTCGTGCTTCGCGCGCGCATGCGAGTGGATGCGGCCGAGGTCGGCGTGGGGTGCGAGCTCCTGAAGTTCACCCATCACGAGCCCGAGTTGGTCGACAGCTGGGAGCACGCGGCATCCGCGTTCGGGCTCGCGGCGACGGACGGCGTCACGCACCCTCGCGGGGATGCTCCGACGGTATTCCCGGACGGTCTCGCGGAGAACATCGCACGGCGCGCCGATGACCTCGCACCCGCGGACGTTCCGCTCTGGCTCCACGTCGCACGACCCGTCGGGTACCTCGGCACCCTGCCGTGGGAGCGCTGGTTGACTCCGATCATCCGCCGCCCGGTGCTGCGCCTTCCCGACTTCCTCGACCACCCGGGACCGAAGCCGGAGGGTGACGTCGTGGTTGCGCTCTGCGGGAGTGTCCCCGTCGCAAAGACAGCGTTCCCGGTCGTCGAGCAACTCGCCCGGATGGCGCGAGCGGCACTCGAGGCCGATCCACAGCGGGTCGTGGTCCATCTCTTCACCGACGTCGAGCAGACCCCGCAGGCCCAGCGCATTCTCGATGCGGAGCGGAGGATCCACGTCCACGATGCCCGGGAGGATGAGTCGGACGATGAAGATGGCGAGTCGGGGGGCAGCCCGTGGCTGCGATGGATGCTCCGATCGCTCGGCGGCGAGCCGGTCGACATCATTCACTTCCTCTGCCACGGATTCCTCCACCGGACGCGAGCGGCGATCGCAGTGGCCGAGAGTCCCCGGGAGAACTTCGATCGCGCGAGCGCGCGCTTCGTCGAGGCGCGCGACCTCACGCGCTTCGCGACGCGGCTCGGAGCGTGGGGCGTCGGGTTCTCGTCACCGTCCGCGAACTACTCCGAGGCGGGGCTTCGTCGGGTGGCCGACCAGATCGCGACGGCTCGACCGGGACCGGTGATCTTCCACGACTTCGGCGTGGACCCGGATGGACTGCAGCTCGCCAGCGGCTACCGCCTGATCCTCGGAACGGGTCGCGCCGAACCGAGTCCCGCGATCTCGCTCTCCTGCCATCCATCCTTCGTTGCCAGCGATGGCGCTCGCCGGGGTCCGGCGGCTTCCGTCGAGTCGAAGGTCCTCCGCATTGCGGACACGACCTGGAGAGCGGCGGGTCTGCGCTATCTCGAGATGATCGATCGCGAGATCGAGCAGATCGACCTCGAGGTCCGCGAGGAGGCCGAGGTGTCGAGCGCCAGCACCGCCCGGGAGCGCTCTTCGAAGACGATGCGGGACACGCTTCGCAAGATGGAGGAGATCCTGTCGAAACACGGTCGGCGTGAGGGGGGCACCCGGATGGAGGGGGGTGGAGCATGAGCGAACGAACCCTGGTCTCCATCGAGCCGCGATTCGGGGAAGGCGTCTCGTTCAAGCTGTTGAAGGCGGCGGCCGATCTGCCCGATCCGTTCGTTCCCTATCCCTTCGACTGCAGCGTCGAGGCGATGCCCGATTGGACGTCGCAGGCCGCGGTGTGCGAGCACGGCGCGAAGATCCTTCGCGAGCTTCGTCGCCACCCCGCGGTGAGCGAAGCGCTCCGACGCGCGGCGCAGGCGCCGAACGGGAAGACGCACTCGATCTACTTCCAGCTCCTCGCTCCGGAGGTCGAGCGACTCTGTTGGGAGGCGCTCTACGACACCGACACCCGGCGGTTCTTCGCGCTCGACCGACGTCTCGCGATCGCACGGGTCGCGGAGTCGCTCATCGAGCGACAGGTTCCGATCCGAGCCTTCGAGCCTCCGGTCCGGGTGCTCGCCGTTCTCGCCGCCCTCGGTTTCTCCGCGGAGCCGGAGTGGCGGCAGCTTCGCGACGCTGCGGTCGAGGCTCGCAACCGAGGGCTGGATGTCGAGCTCCGGGTCCTCTGTGGGGAGCGATCGCTGGTCGAACGCATCGAGTCCGAGCAGCTGGACTGGGTCACCGTCGGCCCGACTCCTCAGCGCACCCGCGACCTCGAGAGCGTCGTGTTCGACTTCGCTCCGCAGGTGCTCCACTTCTTCTGCCACGGCTCGAGCTCCTACGGCGTGACCCGATTGGAGATCGGCACCGTCCTCGACTTCGACGATCGCGCCGACCGCGCTTCGTTCCAACTCGACTCGGAAGCGCTGGCGGCCTTCCCCGGCATCGAGCGAACGTGGATCGTGATCTTGAACTGCTGTCTCGGAGGGCAAGCGTCCGAGGAGACCCACTCGATGGCGCACGACCTGGTTTCGCGAGGGATCCCCGCGGCGATCGGCATGCTCGAGCGGGTCGAGGCGATGGACGCGCACGAGTTCAGCGGCGCGTTCCACCGCGCCTTCCTCGAGCGCGTCCGAGTGCTCCTCGAGGAGATCCCGGACGGATCGGAGGCGTCTCTCGAATGGGCGGAGACGCTCTTCGACCCGCGGCGCACGTTGTCGGAGCGGCACGGGAACGACCCCGCGAATCACCGGCAGTGGTTGCTGCCGGTGCTCTACGTCCGGCCGGAGTCCTTCCTGTTGCGTCGCCTCCCGCAGGGAGTCTCGAGCGACTCCATGGAGGAGATGCGTCGACGCGCCAGCATGGTGGCCGGGCTCCTGCGGTCGTTGACCAACGCGCCCGACGAGGCGCGGGACGAGTTGCTCCATCTGCTCGACGACGTTCCCGCCT